>CAYHXI010000010.1:19473-22873 GCA_964360565.1 uncultured Methanosarcinales archaeon
AAATCTCTTAATTCGTAGTCTAGAATTTTCTTCTTATGAGCGTCTTTCTCTTTCTTTATTTGAGATTCGATGAGTTTAATGTTGTGTTTCGCTTCGTCTAGAGAGCTTTGCTCGAGAAGAGTTTTAGTGCGGTTTATCAAATGCTGAGTGTCGATTATTATTTTCACTGGCTTTTGTCTGGGAAGGTTTACTTTTTTTGGAATAGCTATTTTCTTAGGAATAGCAATTGGTTTGTTTATTTTTGGAATGGAATATGTTGCTTCCTCTTTTTTCTTGAGTAAATCCATTTGAATCTTTTCAAGACGGGCTGCTTCTTCTCCTAAGCTTTTCTCCCTCAATTGCATAGTTTGTCTTTCGCGACGGAAGTTTTCTATGTCCTGCAAATCTTCAGTGATGGTTCTTCTTTCAATTTGAAGTTTTTCAGCGAATTCTTTAAGCTCAGTTTCTTTCTCATACAAAGCGTGCATATCCGCGTCAATTATTTTTTTGACATGCTGAGATTCTTTTTTTATTTCTAATTCAACTTTTAGAAGATGGGTAACTTGATTTTCGAATTGTTTTCTCAGATTTTCAACAAGAAGTTTTTTTGAAGCGGTTTCTTCCAAAAGAATGTTTCTCTCCCGCTCATATTCTTCTTTATAATCAGTCAGGATTGATTTATGTTTTATCTGGCTAATCTCTTTTTGAACCAGTTCTTTTTCTTTTTTGCTTATGTCTGAGTATTTGCTTTTGATGTGCTCTAAAGAATCAACTATAGTGAAATCTTCATTTTTCCTCTTTTTTAATTCAGTGCTCTTCGGAGCCATCCGAGTAAAAGGTGTGCTTTCGAGTTTATAAATTTTCGCCTTCAACATTTTGTCTAGGAAAGCTTTTTAAATAACTCCCTAATCTTAAAATGTATGGAAAACCAAAGATGCAGTTCATGCAAGAAATCTATTGTAAACGAGTCTGGCAGAGTTAAGTTTCCCTGCCCTAAATGCGGAAAAACAGAGATAACGAGATGTGCACACTGCAGAAAAACAGTGGTTATTTATACTTGTGCAGAATGCGGGTTTCAAGGTCCAAATTAAAATGGCAGATGTAATAGTTACAATTGAAATCATGCCTGAAAGTCCAGAAGTTAATCTTGAAACTATAAAACAGGAAGCAATCAATCATGTTTTTTCTTTTGCAAAGCTCCAGAATAAAGAGCAAATAAATGTAAAAATAGATCCTGTCGCTTTCGGCCTCAACGCAATTAAACTTACTTTCTTCATGCCTGAATCTATAGGCTCAACAGAACCTTTAGAAGCAAAAATAAAAACAATCCCTGGAGTTAATTCTGCAGAAACAACTGACGTAAGACGAGCGATGGGGTAAATTTTCGAAAGTTTTAAATCTGTTTGAATAAAATATACTCTTATGTCTAACGCACTTGTACTTGTTGATTTTCAGAAAGAATGGACAAATCCAGAGTCAGATGATTTTCTCGGAGACATTAAACAACTTGTTCAAAGAACCAACAAATTGATTGACTTTTGCCGCAAAAAAGGCTGCAAAATAATTTTTACAAGGCATGTTGAGAAAGATTCAGTAGATGCATGGTCTGAGAAATCTGAAGGAACACGATTACTAGATGAATTACACAAAGAAAAACAAGATGTCATCATAACTAAACATAAAATAAGTCCATTCTACCAATCTAAGCTAGATAAGGAGTTAGGCGACTCTGAAAAAATCATAGTTGCAGGAATACTAACAAACATGTGTGTAAGAAGTTTAATCCAAGATGCATATGATAGAGATTTTGAAATAACTGTAATAAAAGACTGCTGCGCAACATATGATAAAAAAACACAAGAGTTTACATTTAAAGATCTTAAAGCAACCAGAGAAAAAATAGAGTTTTTGAATGTTAAGGAGTTTGTGAAATCAACTTGATTTTTTTACCTGCTTATTTTAGTAAGTCTAGAACTCTCTTTATTTCATCAACACTATGATTTATTTGAGCGCTTGCTTTTTGCAAATCTTCTAAAGTTATTGATTTCAAACATATGTTTATTCTTTTTTCAGTTGTTAATTCCAGTAAAGTTATTCTAATTTCTTCAGTGTTAATACTTGAATACCAAATTAGTGAGAACGCATCACAAATATCTTTTACTTTTTTGTGTGCTTTACTTCGATTAGGAAGAGAATTAATTTTCATAGCAAGCAATAATTCGGGTGAAGGTAGTAATAGTTTTTTGTCGAATTCTTTAACGAGAGAGCAGTATTTCTCATTCTCAAAAACAAATCTTAACAAAGGTTCATCAATAGGATTAAACCCTGCTATTTTCTTGAAATTCTTTGAAATATTATCAATAATCACGTCAACATACATTGGAAAAATAAAATGAGCGGGAACAATTTGACCTTCTTGAATTTCTTCCTCAGTTTCTGTATGAACCTCTTTGAACAATCTAAAACTTAAAGGCTTAAATTTTAATTTTTTTAAAATATTTATTGATTGAATAACACTAGATTTCTTTAAGTTATCATCACTAATATCTAGTTTAATATTAAATCCTAAATCAATATCTCTACTGCCTAAATAAGGTCTACCTTGCGCTTTTTGAAAATTTATATTAACCTGAAAAAACACAGCCCAACCACCAAGAATACAAATTGGCTCTTTCAAACTATTAATGACTTCTTTTAAATATTTGTACGACGTTTTTATTTCAAAGTCTTCATACATTTTTTAACAATATCTCTGCAGCTTCCTCGCAGACTCCTCCTTCACTAAACAAATCAATAATAAGTTGAGGTATGCTAACTACATTTAATCCATTAATTTTTCTCTTGCCATACATGACTTGAACATCATCAAAAATAATTCTAACATTGCCTTTTCCATATAATCCATTCTTAAGCATCAAATCATGCCATTTTTGCATATCTTCCTCTTTAACGTAGATATCTATTCTTGAAGGAAACAAATGTTTCTGAACTAAATTCTCTGCTTGAAACGTTGTTAAAACATAATCTAAACCTGTACTTTTCAATAATTTTAAAGGATCCTTAACCATATAACTTTTCCACTTTTTAGGTTTTCTATGAATTCCCAACCAATAAGTTATCAATCTTTTCTTATCTTTAACTTCAGTGCCTTTAACTAAACCTTTTTTTTCTAACTCTTTAAGAAAATAAATACTCCAAGACCTAGCACAATTTGCTCTTTTTGACAGCTCACGCTTACTCAACGCTTCATTTTCACTTAATAAGACACGAAGCATCCTTTCACGTTTTTCTCCTCTCATAAACATGTCTGTAACTCTGTTAGTATATAAATGTTACTGACATGTCTCTATTGTGAGTAGTATATAAATGATACAAACATGCAAAAGTTCACATTTAAAGACCTTAAATCAACAAGAGAAGA
>CAYHXI010000011.1:0-21936 GCA_964360565.1 uncultured Methanosarcinales archaeon
TAAAATCCCATATAGCTATATAAAACTTTCTCAAGAGTATGGCATTATGCCGACTCAAGTAATGCCGAACAATTGTTTTGCAGAATTATTTATGTTCGGCAAACTTAATAATTGATTATTTATATAGATAATTGCGCAGTTTATTTCTCATTTGGCGCAATTATCTATCTCGATAACTGTGTCAATTTATAGACCATAAACCACCCAGTTATCGATACATCCATAATTAGATTAATTATTAAGAAGTAAACAATCTATGCTTCTCAGTTCCTTCTATTTCTGCAAGAATTCTCTTAGTAATTATTTTCTCAGGATCTGGCATGAGTTTAACTCTGCTCTTAATGTCTTCAAAACTTTGGAATTCTTTTTCTCCTCTAGCTTCAATTATTTCCCACATGTGTTTTTTTCCTAGCCCTGGAAGTAGTTCTAACTGATGCATTCTAGTGGTCAAAGGCTGAGCTTTATTGAAAAAAACAACAAATATTTTTTCATTAGCTTTCACTAAATCTTTTACAACAAACTCTAGTTCTGCTTTTGCAGTTGCAGTTAATTTTTCAACAGGCAGTCTCCCCATTATGTGATGGACTTTTTCTCGTCTAGCCTCTCCAATGTAAACTTCTTCGTAAGGCTTTATTTCAACATCTCTCTTGGGAACTAGTTCTAGAAGAACAAATTTTTTCTTGCCTAGGGCTTGAATTATTGGAGTTTTTTTATAAGCAGGGGTGGTATCAAATGGATAGCCATTCGGCAATACATCTAGAACTATAGCGTACTCTTCCTTTTGACTTAGTTGTTCTTCCATAGTTAGATACACTCCTAAAACCCATTAAATATCATTTAGAATGAATGTGTATATAAACTTTACGAATGAATTTTACTGTCCAGCAACTTCAATAACAGTATCTGCAATCTTCTTCAAATTATCGTTAGAAACAGTAATATTATATCCTTGCAAAACTGTTTTCACATCATCAGATGTTTTTGGAAGCGTGTCTACAATCTTGTTAAAATGTAGCTCTTTAAGTCTAGAAACGTTAAGCTCTGCTAGTTTTTTCAACAAAGAACTTGCTTTTTTTGCATCTAAAAGAACTGTTTGCTGAAGATATTCTAAAGTTTTTTGCGCTCTGAAATTTAAATCTTTTTGAGACTCTAAATGTTCTTTTAGCTCTGCACTATTGATTGTCTTTTCGCTGATTACTTCGATTTTCATTTTTGTACCTTTGCGCTGGATTTATTTGGCGCTCCTTTTAAAGCTCCGCTGAATTTATCGTGCTCTGCTTTATCATGAGCAGTTTTTACGTTTTGCACAAAAGTTTTGCTGGAATCTTGAACTACTCCTTGCAAATGAATTGGATGAACATATTCTGTTTTTGTTTTTCCGCCGTCGAGAAATTGTACTTCATAGCATGCTCCTCGTTTGCTAAGCACTTTTCCTTGCTTCGAATGAAATCTCAAATGAAACATGCCTCTTTGGTACGCTGGCTCTGCTTTGAGAATTACTTCTTCACCAATTTTAAATTCTTTGAAAAATTTAGATATAGATATTTTTCCTTTAGTTTTAAAGTGTTTCTTCATCAACTGGCGTGTCTTTCTTCTAACGCCACCCTTACGCTTTGCCATGATTTATGAAGAGCGATGAGTTATTTAAAAACGTTGCTGTTTTTTGAAGTTTTGAAGTTGGAATTGGATTTGATTTAAAAGGTAAGTCACAGATAGATTTATAAAGTAATAATACTACTATTGAATGATGAAAATAACAGATAGTTTGTATTGGACTGGAATTGGAGGAGTGTTAGCATTATCTGCATTTCTGTTCTTAAGAGAACATGAACAGGCAAGAACAATCAGAGCAGGTCAAAAAACTCCACAAACAATCGAACAAAAAGTTCAAGAAGTAAATTATAAAGATAATTCTGTAGAGTATATAACTAATAGTCCAGAATTATCTAATAAGACAATTCCTAAAAAAGAAAATACAAATCTAGGAATTGTTTATAATACTGAAGATTTCACAACTGATTCTCAGCAAATTTTATTGGCAAGAGTTTTATATGGCGAAGCAAGGTCTGAATCTCGAGCGACAAAAGAAGCAATTGCAAGCACTATTTTAAATCGAACAAAAAAACATGTTTGGTGGGGGAAAAGCAACTATCTAAATATCGCAGACTATTCTTTACCTGCAGTAATATTGAAACCTTTTCAGTACAGCTGCTCTAATTCTAATGACCCTAATTTAGTTCAATTAAAAAATCCTCACGGAAACGCTTGGCAGGAATGCTTAGCAGTTTCTAAAGACGTTCTAGATGGAAAAGTAAAAGATTCAACTTCAGGAAGTACACATTATCATAACGCCAGAAATGCTCCTTTTTGGGCGGAAGGTAAAACCCCAAAATTAATTCTTCCAACAAACATTGGAGGAGATTTCAAGTTTTACGAGTTGGAGAGATGAAATGAACAAATCAAAACAAAAAAAGAAGTCAAATGGAAAATTTCAGAATAAAAAAAATTTATTTTTAGCCACAGGACTGGCTGCAGTTTTATGTGCTTCAGCAGGAATGTTTTATTTTCACAAGATTTTTCAGAAGCGAAATGAATACAACGCGATAGAAACCACAGAAAACATTGACGAGGAAGAATACAAGAAGGGGTTGATTTTTCTTGATGGAATACATGATGTCAATTTGCCACATGCTGTGAAATTAGACTTTAGAAAATATTTAATGAACACTCGTGGCGTCAATCTTGAGGACATAGTTATTGATAGAACCACAGAACAAGCTTGGGTAAAACCATACGACTGTACTGAAGATTTTTCTCAAACTCAAGATGAATTAATGAGTTATGTAAACGATTTATTTAATTTCATAAATAATCCAAAAATAATTAAACCTAATATAACTCTAGTTATTCCAAAAAAAGGAGACAGAGTGACTGATTTTGCAGAAAGCGATGTTTTCAAAGTTTATGCTTTGAAAGCTCTAGGTGCAAAGTTAACAATCTATTATACTTTAAATATCGATGGACAGACAATATCTGAAAACTCCAGCAAATTGTTCGAACGCGTTGGTTTCACATTTGATGCTTATTCACACAAATTAGACCCAAAAACAAAAGAATTACTTTATCTAGAGCAAAAAAAGGGAAATATATTCTGCGCTAGAAAAAATTCATTGAATTTAATCGATGCTGTTCCTACTGAATGTTTGCATAAAGCTTTTTCTCCTTTAATTGCTGCTAATTTAAGAAAAAAAGTGAAAGAATATTACGAAAATAACCAATCTGATGAAGATGTGATTCCTTTGCTGATTAGTCAACAAAACAGAGTTGAAGAAGGTCTAGTTCATGCAATAGCATATTTATGGCTTAAACAAAATATAGACAAATATCCCACAATAGAAATAAAAGAGTTGGAAGATTTAAGAGAGTCCTATAAAGAAAATGAAAAATATCAAATGGTTGAATCATGCCTGGATGTAATACAAAAAAATGGCTTGGAAAAAACTATCGATATGTATGTGACTGGACAATTAGATTTAGATACAAAATGACTATTTACCAACAATCCTCCCATAAACCTCATCATCATCCAATTTCAATCCAATCTTTCTGAAATGATTGCAAACGTTTTTGACGTCTCGCAGTAAATATTCTTGAAATCTGGGATTTTCAGTTGTTGTCGATTGAGACATATCAATAAAGACAGGTTTGTCATTGAAGTTAAGAATGTTAAATGCAGATAAATCTCCGTGAACTATTCCTGCTTTGAAAAGTTTTTTCATGTTTAAAATAACTTCATCAAAAAATTTCTCTAGGTTTTCAGGAATTAAATCTTTAAGTTTTGGAGCCGGTTCATCTGAACCGATGAATTCTAACACAAGAATGTTTGAAAACACTGCAATTGGAGTGGGCACTCTAACTCCTGCTTCGCGGGATTTCAAAAGATTTCTATACTCTCTCTGAACCCAAGTGAAAATAACCTGTCTCCTGCTTCTTCTAGTATCACTATATCGAGGGTCGAATTTTAAATACTCATACATTTTGTTAAAATCGCAAGTGTTCAAACGATAAATTTTTACAATAACTCTATCTTTTCCTTTTTTTGCAGTAAAAATGTTAGCTTCTTTACCTATAGAAATCGGACTCTCAAGCGCTGCAAAATGACCTTGAGAAATAAGTTTGAAAATGTTTTTTTCTGTAAAAATGTCAAAAACATCATTCAAAGTTTTAAATTTTTCTCTAAATATCATAAAATCATTAAGACCACAAAGTTTATAAAGTATTAGCATAAAATGTATGTTCAAGGCTATAGTTAAAAGGCCCGTCACGAGAGTACCCAACAGAGCTTACGGTTGAAACCAAGCAATGAATTTTGGGGGTTAGTGTCTCGGGCTACAAAAGCCTTATTATATAAAATAAACAAACTAAAAGAACAAGTTCACTATTAAATCATTGACTTATTCACAAAAACACAATGGTAACAAAAATAATTATTGCATAAATATTAAGCGATAGTTAGTAGTGTAAACTTGTTCTAGGGGGAATTAAAATGGGAAAAATTAGTCCAGTTGCATCAAAATATATTGTACACGCATCAATAGATATAGAAGGTATAGTAGACAAGCCTGACGTTATCGGAGCAATATTCGGCCAAACAGAAGGCCTTCTAGGCTCAGAGCTTGAACTTAGAGAACTTCAAAGAAGCGGAAGAATAGGCAGAATAGAAGTTAACGTTGACACGAGAAGCGGAAAAAGCCAAGGAACAATAATAATCCCTTCTTCTCTAGATAAAGCAGAAACAAGCATAGTTGCAGCTTCTCTAGAAATAATTCAAAGAATCGGTCCTTGCAATGCAAAAATCAAAATCACAAATATCGAAGACGTAAGAATCAGCAAAAGAAACTTTGTCATCGAAAGAGCAAAAGAACTCTTAAGAACAATGATTGACCAAGTCATGCCCGACTCGCAAGAACTCGCAGATGAAGTCGCACAATCCGTTAGAGTGATGGAAATAATCGAATACGGACGCGACAGACTACCTGCAGGTCCTGGAATCGACGAAAGCGAAGAAGTAATTGTTGTTGAAGGAAGAGCAGACGTTCTTAACTTGCTGAAAAACGGATTTAAAAACGTGATTGCAATGAATGGAACATCAGTTCCTCAAACAGTAATTGACCTAAGCAAGAAGAAAGAAATAGTGGTCTTTGTTGACGGAGATAGAGGTGGAGACTTAATAATTAAAGAATTATTAACCGTTGCAGAAATAGACTTTGTAGCAAAAGCTCCAGATGGAAAAGAAGTTGAAGAGCTTGCGAAAAAAGAAATCCACAAAGGATTAAGAAGCAGAATAACTGCAGAGCAGGCAAAACTAGAAATGGTAGACACATCGCAATCAATAAGAAAGCCGTTGATGTCAAGACCTAATACTGCTCCAATGCAGCCAAGGACTTACACACCTGCAACACCAGTTCCTACAAGACCTGTTGTTCCTGTAAGCAGACCAGCAACTCCTGCACCAACAAATACCCCTAGAAGCCAATCTCCTGCAGAGAAAGATAAATTCGGAGAACTCTTAGAGAAGTTAATAGGAACTCGAGGAGCGTTTGTTTTAGATGATAAGCTAAACGTTCTTGGAAAAGTTCCTTTAGCAGAGTTGAATGTGACTTTAAGCAACTTGAAAGCGCCAGTATATGCATTGGTGTTCGACGGAATTGCAGAAAAAGAATTAGTATTATCTGCAGAAAAGTCCCAAGTCAAGTTCATCGTAGCGATGGATAGCAAAGTTTCACAGAATGAGACTAATATTAGAATCTTGACTGTGAATGATCTTTAGTTAGATTATATTTTTTTGTTTTTTTTTAAATTTTTATTTTTTTAAAATTCTTTTTGTAAAAAGATTTATAACATTTAAAGACTATGCTAGAACAAATGATAAGAATTGGAATTATAGGAGATTCACATGGAAGAATTCCAAATGTTAAATTTAAAAATGTAGATTTCATGCTTTGTCCTGGAGATTTTTGCGGTGATGATGTTAGAAATTACATGTTTCAAGCTCAAAAAGCAAATTTAGAAAGAAAAGACAAAGATAAAAAAATATATTGGTGGAACGTTATTGGCGAAGAAAAAGCACAAAAAGCAGTGCTAGAATCTGTCGCTAAAGGCAGAGCAGTATTAGAGCATCTTAATTCTTTTGGTATTCCAGTTTATGTACTTCCTGGAAATTGGGATTGGATTGCAGATAAAGAAAAAACAAAATATTGGAGTTTTTTGAAAACAGATTTCTATAAACAAAATATTAAAGGACTGAAAAATATTGTTGATTGTGATATGAAATTAAAAGATGTAGGAGATTATTTGATGGTGGGATATGGTAAAGTGTCTGGACCGGAATATCCTCAAGATGAAGATTTGATTGCAAAAAAAACTCAAGATGAATTGAAAAAAGCGAAAAAAGAATATGAAAAAATTAAAAAGAAAGTTAACAATCTTTTTGAAAGAGCAGAAAAAATAAATAAACCTGTTATTTTCTTCCATCACAACGTTCCCTATGGAACTAAATTAGACCAAATAGTAAATCCTCAAAGTCCAATGAATGGAAGACATTTCGGAAGCGTTATAGTGAAAGAAATGATAGAAAAATATCAACCATTGTTATCTGAAGCTGGACATATGCACGAACACTACGACAAAGATTTAATTGGAAGAACAGTTTGCATAAATTCTGGATTCGGACAAAATGCAAATGTTTTAGTTGTGTTAAAAGGAAATAAAGTTGAAAGTGTAGAGTTTAATAAAATATGATAGAACATAAAACAGTTGCTTTAGTTGCAGTAATAATAGAATCTATAGGAATACTTTTAGCAGAGAAAAAAACTGCAATCTTATTAGGAATTATAACTATATTAACAATAATAATATTTTTTATGACTTAAAACATCCCTTTCTTTTTCTTCGTTAAAATACTTGGAGCGCTTCCGCCGTGCCAGCTGAATCTTGGTCGAACTCTCATAGGATACATTCTTTCGTTTACATCGTCGATCGCAAGACAGGTTCCTGACATTCTAGGAAGATCTGAAAGTTCTTGGTCTAAGCTTTTTCGCAGATAGCTTTGTAATAGTGCTCCTAAAGCATCTGTATCAACTCGAGCAGTTAATCTGTGAGCCAATATTATATCGCTCTGAGTCATGGCATCTGTATGAATTTTACCTGGCTGTTGAGTGGCAAGAATTAGTGCAATTCCTGGCTGTCTTCCTTCTCTCAATAAAGTAATCAACGCATTTGTTGCGGCAGTTTTTCCCTCTAAGGGCAAAAATTCGTGAGCTTCATCTATGCCAATCCAAACCATAGGCATCTCTGAAGGTTTCTCCTCTTTTTCAGAAAGATAATGAATTGCAGAATGTATTGATTCAAATTCTTCATCTTTTCTAACAAGCATTCGCTCGACAAAAAGTCTCTGACAGACTAATCCAATTGCAAGACATTTTATTTTCCAGCCGTTAGGCATGACTGCGTATGGACTCATGTCGAGAATTGTTATCTGTCCGCCTTTAACTAGTTCTCTAATTGGGGTTGCATCTTTACTGAATAAACCCCATCTATCTGCTGAAACAAAATGATTTTCTGCAGCTTGCTTTATGTGTTTGTCCTCCTGCGAATCTTTAATTGCTTTAAGGATATCTTTAATTTCAAAATCATCTCTTTTATCTTTTAGTTCCAGAATAATTCTCTCAATAAAAATCGCAATCGGATCATTTGGAACAAGTTCAAATGAAATCCACCAATCCTCTGGAGAAAGTTCAGAAGGTTTTATTGAAAAAGGCTTGTCTGTTGGAATTTTTTTCTTTTTGTATTCGTTAAAATATCCTGCAGGAGTGTAAATAACTGCATCAATTTCTGAAGGCTTAAGATTCCATTCTTTCAAAAGATTTGCTTCTTTATTATTGGGATATTTCATGCTCCAATAAATACCCATAGTATCAAGGAGAATTATGGATAATTTTGAAGAGAGTTCTGCTGGAAGAGTTTTTATGCCTTCTGCGATGACGGCCAAACTGTACGATTTTCCACTTCCACGTTTGCCGCAAACAAAAACGACATGACTTTTAGTAACATCCATGTAAACATTCTGAGCGAGAGTAGTCTCTTGACCCATTTTAACAAAATGCTTTCCCAATAAAATGGTTCCTTCAGTTCCAAATTTTAATTTGTCGCTCTCTTCTCTTCCTAAAATTATATCATAAGCCATATACACCTCTGAGTTTTTACGAAGAGGTTACGCCGAACTAGTTCGGCTATACCTCTTTTGTACATACTATGTTATTGGAGTATTTTAAGGTTTTGTTTGAGAGATAGATTTTTAAACTAATATAGATACAGTAAGCATATAAATTATCAGGAGGATAAACATGGGAAACTTTGAACGCGGTGGCCAAGGAAGAGATTTCGGGGCGCCAAGAGAAATGCATAAAGCAACTTGCTCAGAATGTGGAAAAGAATGTCAAGTTCCTTTCAAACCATCAGAAGGCAAGCCAGTTTACTGCAGAGATTGCTACGCTAAAAGAAAAAAATTCTAATTTCGGATAGCAACATAGCAAAATAAAATAATTTATTTTTTTTATTATTTTTTTCTTATTCTTTTATTATAAATTCGCAACGTTTTAAAACAAAGCAGCAAAACATCTTCTAATGATTGAATTAATAAAAAATTTCATAACTGCAATATATTCTTTTCCTGAATTAATTGCTTGGGGAGGATATGTTGTTTTATTTGCAATAATATTCTCAGAAACAGGACTTTTAGTGGGATTTTTCTTACCTGGAGATTCATTACTTGTTGCAACAGGGTTATTTGCAGCAAAAGGAGACCTTAATATAATTTACTTAATTATTTTGCTCAGCATTGCAGCAATTCTAGGAGATTCATTCAATTATTGGATAGGTAGAAAAGCAGGACACTCTCTATTCCATAGAGAAGATTCTAGATTTTTCAAGAAGAAATATCTTTTGGCAGCGCAGGAATTTTATGAAAAACACGGCGGAAAAACAATAATTCTCGCTCGCTTTGTTCCAATAATAAGAACATTTGCGCCTACAGTTGCAGGAATAGCAGAAATGAATTACAAAAAATTTCTTTCATTCAACATATTTGGAGGAGTGCTGTGGGTCGCAAGCATGTTGCTCCTAGGATATTTTCTGGGACAATTAGTTCCTAATATTGACAAAAATATTGACAAAGTTATCATCATCGTTATTTTTGTTTCTCTAATACCTTTGATTGTGGAGTATTTTAGGCAGAGAAGAAAAAAATATGTTGTTAAACATCCATCTGAAGAAAAATTAGATTAGAAAAAAAAAGAAAAAAAAGAAGAAATTAAATCTTCTTATTTTTTATCTTCTTGTCCTTTTGAAGGTTGTCCTTCGGGAGTATTTCCTCCTGAAGGTTGATCTCCTTGAGGCGGAGTTCCTCCAGTTTCTTCTAGTTTATACATTTTTTACACCTCCTGAATTTTATTTTATCAAAATTTTTTGAACTTCCGAAAGTTTTATATAAAATTAGAAATTCAATCTATAAATAGAGGTGGTATCCTTGTGGAAACCTAATATTGCAAAAGAATTTGAAGAATTAATAGGATTAATAGAATATTTGGGAAAAAAATGGGTTTTATTAATTTTAATAACGATTTATTTTTCTGAAAAAGTAAGTTTTGGATTACTAAAAAAACTCACTAAACCAATAACTTCAAAAATATTGTCACAAAAATTGAAATTTCTTGAACAAAGTGGTTTGATATTAAAAAAAATAATAATCGAGCGCCCTAAAAGAGTAGAATATTATATTACTGAAACTGGGAAGAAAGTTATTAACGTCTTTCTAAATATTCAGAATTTGTCTAAAACAAATGAAGCAAGTAAAACTCATTTAGATTAGGAGATTATTTTCTTAATTCTTTTAATTATACTAATCTCATCCAAGCCACAGTATTCCAGCTCTTCTTCTATTTTTCGTGCGGATTTAGGCCACTTGTTGACAAACATTTGTTCGCATTGGATTTTGTTTCTTGCACAAACTGATGCTACAATGTTTCCTAAGCCGCAGAAATTATCTTCTAAAGTAAGCACTGCTTTTGGTTTTAGGTTGAGAAGAGTTTTTTCATCGAAAGGTTTTAATGAATATGCATCAACTACTCCGATATTTTTTAATTTATTTGCAACTGAAAGAGCAACATGCACCATATATCCATGGGCATAAATGTACACTTTGCCCTTCTTTAAAATTTTAGAACCGCCAACAACAAAATTTTCTTTGTTGGAGTACAACAGAGACATTTCTGGGCGATAATTTCTTTGATAAGTTGGATTGCTGAGTTTTGCACAAAGTTCTGTGATTTTGTAAGAAGATATTCCATCGCTTGCGCTGAAAACATAAAGGTTTGGAAATGAGTTTAAGTAAGCGATATCTGCGAGAGCCATTTGAGATGGGCCGTCAGAGTGAGGACCTAATCCTACATGAGAGCCAACTAAGTGCAGAGGAATTTTAGACTGGCAAGAGATATTAAATTGAGTGAATGCTGTTTCTAAAAATCTTCCAAAAGTGTTTGCAAAAACTATTTTTCCTTGACTTGCAAGTCCTGATGCTACTCCAACCATGTTTTGTTCAGCAATTGCACATTCAACATATCTGTCTGGAAATTGTTTTCTAAATATTTCTGTGAATGTTGAGTTGCTGACTTCTGCGTCGACGACAACAATGTTTTTATTCTCTTGTCCTAAATCTCTTAATGCGTAGCCGTATGCTTTTCTCGGAGCGATTTTATCCTCTGAAAATGAAGGTGAAATTTTTCCCGCAAATGGCTCAAATGATAAATCAATTTTTGCGGAAGGAGTATTAGGAAAAGTTATTTTAAGAGTTTCTTTTGAAGTAATTTCTTTCAACGCATTTGCTAAAAGTTCTTTTGGCAAAGTTTTACCATGCCAGTTGCCTTCCTGAAGTTTAGAAACACCCCATCCTTTAATTGTGTGAGCGAGAATAACAGTTGGAGAATCATATTTAATTTTTGAGAGAACATCCATCAGTTCGTCTACTTTGTGACCATTGCATTCCAAAACCTTCCATCCTTTCGCTTCAAATTCTTCTCTATAATTGTACTTTACAAGATTTTTTGTTTGCTCGCTCTGACCCCAATTGTTTAAATTTATGATTAAAGTTATTGAGAGAATTTGTGTTGCTGCAAAACGAGAAGCTTCATCATGCTGGCCTTCTCTCATTTCACTGTCTCCAGCGATAACAAAAATTTTGCGTTTTATGTTGTCAAGTCTATCTGCTAAAGCAGCTCCATTCGCAATCGAAAGCCCTTGACCTAATGCTCCAGTTGCAGAAGCAAAAGGCATTCGCACAATTTTTCCATTAATTTCAACTGAAGGATTTGGATGACCGTCTAAAGGACTGTCGATAGCTCTTAAATTGTCAAGGTCTTTTGGCAAGAGTTGTTTTGCTTTACCATCAACTAAATAATTTATTCCTTTAACAGCCCATGCTGCATACTGCACAGGAACGGCATGGCCTTCGCTCAGAATGATTAAATCATTTTTTCTGTCAAAAGGATTTTTGGCATCCAAATTTATGATTTCATTTAAGCAGGAGAAAATGTGAACTAAAGATAAAGCTGTGCTGGGGTGGCCTGAGCCAGCCAGAGTGGTAGACTTAACAATAAGTTCTGCGTATTTCAACGCTCTGTTTTCCAACACCTCCGAAAGTTTTACTTGAGGAGGTAAGTTGAACTTGTTCAATGACACCTCTTTAGAGTACATATTCTTTTGTGAAGGATAAGGATTATTTAAAACCATCGCATATCTTTTTAAATCGCCTTCTACGAACTAGTGTTATGCCAAAAATCCTCATAAGAAAAGGAAAGAAAGAATTCATTCCAGAATTAGATAGAGAAATGACTACAGTTAAAGCCATGCAGTATTTTGTTGAAGATTTAAACAAAGATTTTCACACTGCATTTGGAGTTATTTCTAAAAAAGATTTGCAAAAGAACGGCGAGATAGTTAAAAGTTCTA
Organism: uncultured Methanosarcinales archaeon; assembly: GCA_964360565.1. Classification (GTDB taxonomy): domain Archaea; phylum Nanobdellota; class Nanobdellia; order Woesearchaeales; family ARS49; genus CAYHXI01. The sequence continues at coordinate 12,064 of CAYHXI010000011.1, forward strand.
TGGGAAAAGAATTTGTTATTTTTGAAGCAAATTTCTCTGACAAATATAAAAAATTAAGAAAACTTCCGCAGACAATTCCATCAAAAGATATTGGATTGATAATTACAGAAACTGGAGTAAATAAAGAAAGCAAAATAGTTGAAGCTGGACTGGGTTCAGGAGCGTTAGCTTGTGCGCTAGCGAACATATCTAAAGAAGTAACCAGCTACGAAATAAGAGAAGACCATATTGAAGTTGCACAAAGAAATATTAATGATTTGGAATTGAAAAATGTAACTGTTAAGAATAAAAGTATTTATGAAGGAATTGACGAGAAAAACGTCGATTTAATAGTATTCGACCTTCCTGAGCCGTGGAAAGCGATCGAGCACGCTTCCAAAGCTCTAAAAATAGGAGGATTCTTAGTATCTTATTCTCCAACAGTTCCTCAAGTAATGGATTTTGTTTCTGAGCTATCTAAAAAAGATGATTTAATTGTAGTAAAAACAGTTGAAGTAATAGAGCGATTGTGGGAAGTAGAAGGAAGAAAAGTCCGCCCTAAAAGCATTTCCATCGGCCACTCTGGATTTCTGACGTTTGTGAGGAAGGTTTTGAGTTAGATAGTTGCCAAGAAAAACCAATATGGAATTTTAAAAATATTTTTCTCAAACAATAACTCCTTTTCTGTTAATATTATTCCGAACTTTGATTTAAATTTCTCCATAAAAAAATAAACCCCCTCAGCAGACCTTAAATCTCCGCTTTTTACTTCTATAGGAATTTTGTTTTTGTCAGTGACTAGAACTACGTCAACTTCTCTGCTTTCTTGGTCTCGATAAAAATAAGATTCAAAATTGTTAATCTTAGAATAATAAAATACATGTTGCTGTACTGCCATTTCTAAAATAATTCCAAATTCTTCTTTTGAAAATTTGTCCAATCTTCTTATGCTGTTCACAAGACCAACATCAATTAGATTTATTTTTTTATTTTTTCTTAAAACAACTCCAATATGCTGGGAATAATTTTCAAGAGAGTATATAATAAATCCATCTTTTAGAATTGAAATGTACTGCTCAATGACGTCTTTGCCTACCAATGCTTCTTTTGATAGAGAATGCATTGAAAAAAGATTTCCTTTTGATTTTGACAATACTTGAACAATTCTTTTCAAACCTTCTTTATCTCGTATATCATATTCTGCAATTATATCTCCCAGCAAAAGCTTGTCAAGAATATCTTCTTGAAGGTAAGAATGCCATTTGTAAATATCCTTAATTTTGAACCATTCTATAAAACCGCCAGCAAGAATATACTCATTAAGCAATTTTTTTATTTTTAATTCATCTTTTTTCAAAAGTTCATATTCTCTTCTTATTAAATCTGCGTTCATATTCTCTTTAAATAACAAAGGTGCTTCAACACCACTTAATTTTAAAAATTGGTTAAATGTAAGTGGAAATAACAGAATTGTTGATGTTCTGCCAACAAGAGTTTCTCTCGTTCTGCCAAGTATTTTAAGTGCAGAAGAGCCAGATATAATAAACTTGATTTTTTTAAAAAAATCGTATTTGTTCTTAATCCATTCTGCCCAGCCTTCAATTTTTTGAACTTCGTCAAGGAAAATGTACACTTTCTTTTCTAATTCAGCTGGTTTCTGGAATAATATTTGCTCAAAATAAACATTAAAAACATCTTCCAAAACATCTTTGCTCAATAGTTTCAAAGTTGAGTTATCAAGAGAAATAAATAGAATATTTTTAGGCTCAGTTCCAGAGTCTATTAATTTTTTAATGCATTGAAACAAAAGAGTTGTCTTGCCAGTTCTTCTCGGGCCTATTATAGACGTTATTCTATGAAATTCTATATCTTTATTTACCTTTTCTAATTCAGTTCTTTCAAAAGGTTCAACTAAGTGGTTTATTGCTTCTTTCTTCTCCCACCAAATATTGATATTCCACAATAACTCTTTCAAGTCCATAAGTGCTTAAAAACAGGTTTTATTTATAAATGTTTCGTGTATAAACGAGACCAGATGGTATTTTGTTTCTAGTATAAACGAAATAAAGAAAAACTACTTGAAATAGTCATCTACAAGTTTGCCATCTATACTTAAATAAACTCGTTGTTCATTTCCATTTTCGTCTTGGCCTATAACAAAATACTTGTCTGGCAAAGGTCCTCCAACAATGTTGCCTATTTGCACTTCTGGAAGTGTTGGCTTAGGAACTTCTTTTTCTATAACTACTTGTTGAACTGAGTTGAGTTTTTGCTCAATTCCATTTACTTTAGTTTTTACGTCATAATTAGTGGCTACTGAGATAACCATTGAAGCAAAAATAGTAAACGCCAAAAATGAATCATTACCATCTATTTTGTCAGTTATTGTTTTTATCATTGATTCTTCGCTCATTTTATTTACCTCCAGTAATTATTTACTTTGTCTGCTGTTTTTGTAGCATAATATTTTATTGGTTCAGATAATCGCATCATTCCAAAACTACACACAACCCCTAAACCTACGTTAATTGAATATCTTGCAATAAAACTATCAATTCCAAATTTATTGGATAGTTCCACTCCAGCCATTGATCCGACAAGTGCTCCAAAAGCCCCTAAAGGCATTTTAATAGCGTAAGGATATTTGTATTCAGTGTTTTCCTTCTCATTCTTTTCACCCTCAACTTTATTTTCAAGATTGTTTTCCATTTTCATCCCTCCAAATTAATTTAATTTATCTTATGCCATTATATATTCTACAACATATATAAAATATTTTATCATCATTTTTATCAAAATAACAATATTTATATATTAAATGTATTTATGATAGTTTATGAGCACAGAATATTCTTTAGATGTGAAAGATTTGAGAATACTTGCAGAATTAGAAATTAACGCCAGGCAATCAAACAATCAAATTGGCAAGAAAGTAAAGCTAAGCAAAGAGGTAGTTAAATACAGAATTGATAGATTGATAGAAACTGGAGTTATTGTTAGATTTCACACAGTCATCAATTATTTCAAGTTAGGAATTGTCAAGTTCAAGCTGTACTTAAGACTAACAAATATCAATAAGGACAAAATTGAAGAAATCGGACAGTATTTCTGCCAACATCAAAAAACAGAGTGGGTTGCACACACAACAGGAAGATGGGATATGATGATTGGTTTCTTAGTAAATAACGTCAATGAATTTGACGATGAAATTCAAATTACTATTAATAAATACTCTCAATTTATTCAAGAAAAAGCAGTAACAACTACACTTTACTTAGCTCACGAAACTAGAGAATTCTTAGAATCGAAAAGCGGCAAAAAACCTACACGAGTTATTTATCACACTAGTAAAGATTCTCAAGAAAAGATCGATGAAATTGATGAAGAAATACTAAGAATTATGGCAAATAATGCTAGAATTCCCATAACTGAATTGGCTCAAGAAGTTAAAACGACTTCGAGAGTTTGTCAGTACAGAATAAAAAATCTTGAAGAGAAAAATATAATTCTGGCGTACAAATCCAATCTAGATACAAGAAAGATGAACAAAATATTCTGCAAAGCAATAATTTATCTTTCGAACACCACTAAAGATAGATTAAACAAATTTATCAGTTATGCATCTTCGATAGATGGAGCGATATGGCCTCAAAGAGTGCTGGGAAACTGGGATTTTGAGCTCGACTTAGAAGTAGAAAATTACGAAAAATTCCAAGACATAATAATTGACTTGAAAGAAAAATTTGCAGATGTAATAAAAAATCATGAATTCTGCATATTATCAAAAGAATACAAACTAGACTTATATCCGAATGCAGACAGAAGTGGCAAATAGATGTCAAGAACCACCAGTCAGAGACTGGTGGCCTGTGAGAGGCAATCCGCCTCGAATTTCGATACTAATAACTGGTGGTTCTTGAGCAATTAGCGAATTCCATCTAATTGGTTTACGCCAGTAAACCACTAGTATAAAACTGGTGGAATTCGCTAAGTTTAAATAATCCTTTATATTTTATTGTTTTATAGAGTTTGAACTTAAAAAAGAGGTGACATCATCCTAGAGAAAATAGTAGAAGGAGTTTCTGGAATAGGATTGGGATTATTTGGATTAAGAATGATTGATGTTAATATAATCCCTGAACTCACTCCTCACATTGGAAACTTTCCATATGCTTTTGTGCCAGTTTATTTCTCGGGTTTTATGGGCGAAGCTTTGCAGGAGTCAAAAAGCAGATTAGTGAGAGATATAGGAAAATGTTTACCAGGATTAAGTTTTTTAGCAACAACTGTATTTTTTAGCTTAAGCGAAATGTACAAAATAATTCCTGAAAATCATTTAGATGAAAACGATATCCCTGCAGTAATTCTTGGAGCAGGATGCGGATATTTTTTAGCAAAAATCCATCAAATTAAAGAGAGAAGGAAGAAGTACAGACGACACAAGATTTATTTGTAATAATTTTATCTGCAATAGATTTAAATAATTCCTCAGCACACATATGTTAATGCAACACGAACTAAAAAAATGGTGTGATGAAGCGGAGAAGACTAATGTTCTGCTTGGTAAAGAATATTTTAACATGCAGGTTGGATTGAAATATTCTGAGAAAAAAATAGGGAAGTTGGAGAAAAAGAATGAGAAGTCTGCGGAAGAATTCTTGCAGAAGTTTAAAGAGCCAAGATTGTTGTATAATGCATGCATTGGAAGTGTAGCCAGCTCTAAAACATATAAACTAAATCTTCAACTTCACGAATTGAGAAAAACAAAAATAAAAAGTGAAAAACAAAAATTCAACAATAAACCAGTTTGTTGGACAACATGGAGACAATTTTCAACCTCAGCTTCAGACAAAGCAAGAAAAGAAGTTTTTGATGAATTCATAAAACAAGTTCCAAGAATAAGCCCTGTAATAAAAGAAAAATTTGAAGTTAGCGCAAAAATTTACGATAGTTATGGAACAGATCCTCTGCAAGACTATTTAGAAGAACACAAAATTTCTTCAGAGCATCTCAAAAATGTTCTTTTGCAGTTGAGAGAAGGATTAAAAGACAAATTTTCAGAAGAGTTTAATTATTACACTCAAAAATTCTTGAAAAGAGAGCCAAAATATTACGATGACTTTTACTATATGAGAAACATAGTCTATCATGATTTAATAAAAGAATTTGGAAAAATAAATGGATTAGACCACTGCAAAAAAACAATGATACAATTAGGATTAAATCCTCAAGAAATAAAAATCGACGACAAAGATAGACCAAAAAAATATCCCTCTCCATTCGCTTCATTCATAAAAATTCCAACAGACATAAGAGTATCATACAAAATGGAGAATCCATTGAATACAACAACCGCAATCTATCATGAACTCGGACATGCGATTCATGCTTCACACATAAAAAAAGAGCTACCGTACTGGCAGAAATATTTAATGTCTAACGGACTTGCAGAAAGCTTCTCAATATTCTTTGAAAGTTTGCTGTTGAATGAAGAATATTTAACAAAAGAACTGAAATTAAGCAAAAAGTTTGCAGAAGAATTCATCGCAAGAACAAAATTTGTAGAAACATACTCTATAGCGTTTTACACCGGCAATTCTTTGTTCAGGATAAAATACTGGGAAGATAAAATGAAGTTTGAAGACTGCGACGAAGAATATGCAAAGCAGCTTAAAGCAAGCATGAACATGAACATTCCAGGAGCTTATTGGCAGTTGCATCACATACTTCCAGAGTCATTGATGTATGTCCCCAGCTACATGCTTGCGATGATTCGAGCGAGAGAAATGCACAAACACCTCGAAAATGAATACGGAATGCAGTGGTGGAAAAATAAAGAAGCCGGAAAATACATTTTAGAATTAATAGAGCCAGGGACAGAATCTGCAAACGCAGATTTTGAAACTATTGATCCTACAGAGTATATTGAGTTTATGACACATGATTAAACAAGAAGCAAGAGCAATAGGAATTGACGATTCTCCATTCACTAAAGGAGATAAAAAAAGAGTGCTAGTTTTAGGAGTAATTTATAGAGGAGGAAATTATTTAGATGGATTGCTATCTTGTAAAGTAAAAATAGATGGAAGCGAAGCAACAGAAAAAATTGCAGAAATGATAAATAAAAGTAAGTTCAAACCTCAGCTACAAATGATTTTTCTGAAAGGAATTGCAGTTGCAGGCTTTAATGTAATTGATGTTTACAAATTAAGCGAGAAAACAAAGCTTCCCATAATTGTCATATTAAGAGAATATCCTGACTACAAAAAGATTTATGCTGCACTAAGATTGATAAAACAGGATGAGAAGATTGAAGTAATAAAAAAAATTCCTAAGCCGCTCAAAATTGGAAAAATATACTGCCAATATATTAACACCACTTTGTCACAGACGAAAGAATGGCTAAAAATAACTTGCATTCATTCATTAATTCCAGAACCGATAAGAGTCGCACACATAATATCCAGCGGAGTGGTTGAAGGAGAGAGCAAGGGGAGAGGGTGAGAAGTTATTCATTCAATAACTTCTTCTCCGCTTCAAATCTTAAATTCATCAGTTCTATAGTTAAGCTTTCTGTTGGTTGCATTTTCTCAAGAACATCTGAGCTTTCAACTCCTTTAAAAAAATATCTTCTGCCGAAGTAACGCTCGACAATAGTGTCTTTTATTCCATCTTTGTCTATATCGAATTTGTAAACTTTAGAGGGCTGGAAAGCTAAGAAAGATAATGTAGCTCCTGCAAGAAAAGTCATGCCATAACAAAATATGTTAAATCCTAGAGGAGAAGTTTCGAATGTGTGGGTGTGTGCACTTCCACAGCAATCATCTAAGTGTAAATGATCTTGAGAATGATTTTCTTCAGAATTATTTTCTAAATCTTTTTTGCATCTGTCGCAAAGATGATCTTTCATTTTTAATGTTTTTAAGCTGCAACTTCCTGCATTTTTTCTGCAGCTTCTTTCGCTTGGTCTATAATTTCCTGCACTTGATCAACAACAACTTCTTCTTTCTTCTCAACAGGCTTTGCTTCTTCAACAGTTGGCTCGATTAATTTACCGTCTTTAAAAGTAGTCAATAAAGCCCATCGTACTTCAGCTACAGAAACAGGATAAATTTTTCTCAAAGCTTGAGAAAGTGATTTTTGAATTTTGTAAAATATTAAATCATTCATGAATTGGTCAAAAGTCATTTTAGACAATTCGTTAGCCAGCCATTGTCTGGCTTTCTTTTGTAGAGCAGCTAAAAGACTGCCTCTGCCTTTTCCTCGAGTCATTAAAATATATTTTATTCTAACTGCCTGCCCATCTTTGCTTTTCGCCAGCAAAGAATCTTCGATTTTAGCTCTTCCTTTTCTTGCAGCTTTTTTAACTGCTGTTGGAGTCAACTGATACTCTATTAATTCTGTTTGAATATGGTCTGGAGCTGCTTTAACCATTTTAAATTTTAAATTCGTAAACTGCTTCTGAGGATCTCCTGTTATAGACCCTAAACTTGCAACTATTGTTTTTCCAATAGCTTGTTCGTTATTTTCTACATGAGTTTCTCCAATTAAAGCTTCATCCATCCACTTAGGAGCGATGACTGGAGTCCATTTTTTCTTCTTAATTAATGCTGTTGCGGCTGTTTTTGTTGCCATGTAGAACTAAATGATGAGTAAAGTATTTAAAAAGCTATCGACTTCTTCATAATTGTATGAGTTTATTAGATGAAATTATCGGATGGTATGGAACTTTTGCAATTGTGCTATCATATGCTCTAGTTAGTTTTAATTTTTTATCTTCTTCAACTATTCTTTATCAAACTTTAAATTTTACAGGCGCAGCAGGAATAGTTTATATCTCTTTAAAAAAGAAAGCATACCAGCCGGGAGTTCTTAACATTATCTGGGCAGTCATAGCATTAATTGCAATCATCAAATTACTCATTTAGAAAACAAATCAGGATTCATCCCTTCATATACCATTCTAGAGCATTCATGAATTCCTGTCTGCCGAAATCCGGCCAAGAAACAGGGCAGGAGAAAATTTTTGATTTTGCTCCATCCCACAATAAAAATCCTTCAGTTGTTTTAGCATCATTTGTTGTTATTATCAATTCTGGCGAAGGAAAATTAGAAGTGTACAAATGCTCTTTAATAGTATTATTCGAAATGCTCTGAGGGTCGAGTTTGCCCATCAAAGCTTTTTGAGAAATTAATTTGCATGCGTCAATTAACTCCTGCTGACCGTCGTAATTTATGCACAAATTCAGCATGAATTTCTTATTGTCTTTTGTTGCATTGATTAAATCTTTCAACGGCTCAACAACTCTAGAACTTAATAAAAACCATTTGCCAAGCACAGAAATTTTCATGTTTTCCTCCTGCAAATAATCCCAATCTCTAAGTTCATAGCAGAAATGAGACAAGAAATCAAGCTCGTCTTCTTTTAATTCATCATGAAGGTGAATTGTTAGAATTTTTACTCCTGCTTTTGAAGCGAGTTTTACAACATTTTTTATGTGCAAAAATTTCACTTTATTTGCATCTGTTGCAGAGAGATTATTTAATTCAGCATATTGTTGAGTTCCTCTAACTGTTATTGCTATATGTCTTGGAACTAATCTTTCATCTAACTCAGACTCTAAAGAAAGTTTTTCAAAAAGATCTCTAATTCCCATTTACCACCCCGTTTAGTTTGTAGTCTGTGGTCAGTAGTCTGTGGTTAAAATAGATAGTTATTAAGTTTACCACCCACTACCAACTACCCCTAACAACCAATTTATCGTCTTAGCCTATAAGAACCTTTTTATATATCTATTTCATAGTATATACCTATGATTGAAACAATGTTCTTAATTCTGGCATTTTCCCTTCTGGCAATAGGAAGCTATACAGACATTAGAACAAGAGAAGTTCCTGATTGGCTGAGCTATGGAGGAATTGCAACTGGGCTGATTTTACGAGCAGGAGCGAGTCTATATTTGGGAGACTACTCTTTATTTTTATACGGCGCAATAGGATTCACTGTATTTTTTTTAATCGGCTGTGCAATGTTTTACACCGGCCAATGGGGAGGAGGAGATTCAAAAGTGTTAATGGCTCTGGGAGCATTAGTTGGAATAAATTTTTCTCTTAATCAAACAATGCTAAGTTTTCTTGTGAACCTTATACTTGTGAGTGCAGTTTATAGTGTAGTGTGGATTTCAATTATTGCTTTGAAGAATAGAAATAAATTTGTTGAGCAGTTGAAGAAAGATTTTAGCGAGCATTACAATAAAGTTAAGTGGACTTTTTTTGCAGGAGTGATTGCAACTACATTAATAGGGGTTTTTATTTTAATATCTAAAACAGATTTCTTTTTCAAATCAGCAATAGCCATGTTTACACTTGCACTATGGCTAGGCTATTATTTATTGATCGTAGTTAAAACTGTAGAAAAAGTCTGCATGATAAAAGCAGTTATTCCTGAAAAAATAACTGAAGGAGATTGGATTGCAGAAGAAGTTGTTGTTGAAGGTAAAAGAATCTGCGGACCAAAAGATTTAGGAATAGAAAAAGAGCAAATAAAAGAATTAATTAAATTGAAGAAACAAAACAAAATCAAAACAGTTTTAGTCAAGTACGGAATTCCTTTTGTGCCAAGCTTTCTTTTATCTTTCTTAGTTAGTGTGATGTTTGGAAATTTTGTAGTGTGGGCGGTTTAGAAAACATATTCTCCACCACCTAAATATTTATAAGGTTAAATTTATTTTTTAATAATATGATTCCAGGAGTAGCTCATAAGTTATTTTTAGTGTACTTCGGCCATCCAGTTAATTTCTATAATATTGAAGTTGAAAAGAAATTAGTTGAAAAAATACAAGTCAAAAAAATTAGTTGAACTCGATACCACCAGTCAGAGACTGGATGGCATGC
>CAYHXI010000012.1:0-5798 GCA_964360565.1 uncultured Methanosarcinales archaeon
TTCAAGGCTGATTGCCTCTCACATGCCACCAGTCTTTGACTGGTGGTTCTTGACACTAAAGAAAATCCTCATTTTTAATGGATATTAGAGATACGGTAGTTGGAGAACACATTTCAGATGCAATAGAAATAATGAGACAAAAATATGGGTTAAAATGTAGAGGGTTATCGGAGATATTAAGCTTAAGAAAATTTGTGGTTGAAGCATTATCGACTCAAGGAGATGCCTTATTTAGCCAAGTCGATCCATCATTTGAAGCTGTCGCGAGATTGTTAAAAGAGAATTACTCAATTGATTTTGTAGATTTGCACAAACTTGATAATGGAAAAATACAAATAGGAATGTATTCCAGATTAGTCTCAAGAGATAGATTTGATTTAGATCAAGAATTTAAAGAGTATATTCAAATAATGCAAGAAAGAATGTATTTGCCCTGATAATACACTATCCATTTAACTTAAATTTTCACCAACCCATTAGGCAAGTAAGTGTATTTGTATTCTTCGAAATTGATTAACGTTTCGTAGTCTTTTATTTTATTTATTAAGAAGCTCCGCAGCTCTTGAGTTGTTTTAATAAAATCGTCCATCTTCTGCGTGCAGATGTAGAGTATTAAATTATATTTTCCTATTGTTTTCACCGCCCACAAAATGTCTGCATTTGTTTTGAGAAATTCTTGGAGTGCAAATTCTTCTTTTTGAGTTAAGCTTGTTATGCTTACTAAGACTGCGTAGACGTTGTAATTTATTATGTTGTAATTTATCGCAGGCATATATCCAACAATGTAATCGCTCTTTTGCAGTTTTTTTATTCTGTATGTGACTGCATCTGCAGATAAATTTATTTTTTCAGCAATTTTGTAAACCGGCAAATCTGCTGTGTCTGAGAGTAGTTCTAAAATTTTAATGTCATTGCTGTCTAGTTTGTATTCTTCTTTTTGAGTCTTTTTCTCCTCAATTTCTTTATGATAGAAACTTCTGGGAAATGTATTTGCTGCAAAAGTTTTTGTTAAAAACAGCACTTCATAATTTTGAAGAACGTATTGGCAGTCGTTGCATATTTGAGTAATTATTCTATCACAGTCCACTATGTCTTTTGCTACTAGTGCAAGCTCTAAATCATATTTGCCGTTGAACTGTATAATCGCTCTCAAAAAAACATATTCTTTGAGTTTTTTGATTAATTCCGCAAATGCTTCTTTTGTCGGCTGTTTAAGCTGCAAAAAAACGTGAAAATTCAAGTAGCCGAATTTGTTTATATCGATCAATGTTCTATACGCCTGCAGAACTCCGCTCTTCTTTAGATTGGCTATTCTATAGTTTACTGTATCTCTGGAGCTTCCGATATTTTTAGCCATTGCACTCTGAGAAAGACGGGCATTTTTAGAGAGTTCGAATAAGATTTTTTTGTCTAACAAATCTAAATGTACTTTCTTTTCTGCAAAAACAGTTTCAAAAAATCTCATAAATGCACAATATACTAAATATGTATTTAAATATTGCGTTTTTGAGGCAGAAAACAATGATAAGTTTCTTATTAACTGTTAAACTACATATATTTACTGGTGAACACGATGAAAACATTAAAACAAATTTGGAATTTGACGAGAGAAAAAGTACTTTCAACCATAAAAGCATATGGTCTAGGTTTTTTAATAACAATCATTTTATCTGATTTGCTAGATGAAGTTATAATTCCAGGATTGCTATTTTATCTGGGTTATCCTGTACTTTCAATAACTGCTCTAGTGGGAGACATAGACTGGATAACATATCCACTATACTTCATAGTAGCAGGCAGATTAAAAAGAGGTATAGCTGAACAAGTTCAGCGTAACCTCTTAGATGAACATCAAAGAGGTGTATTAACATGAAAGCAGTATTTTGGGGCGTAAGAGGCTCCATACCAACTCCCGGCAGAAGTACTTTAGAGTTTGGCGGAAATACAACTTGCTTAGAAGTACTAGCAAATAGTGGAGACGAATACATTTTTGACGCAGGCTCAGGAATAAGAGAGTTAGGAAATGAATTAATGGCTCGATATAAAGGAAAAGTTAATGCTAAATTATTTATTTCTCACGATCACTGGGATCATATTCAAGGATTTCCATTCTTTGTTCCAGCATATGTTCCTGGATGTAAATTGGATGTTTACAGTGGAAATAAAACTGATTCAAAAAAATTAATTCAACAAGAAGACAAATCTCTAACAAGAACATTCAAGAAAAAAGACTTAGAAGATAAAGTGAGAGAAAGAACTAGAGTGTTAAATAAATCTCCTGAAACTAATCACACTAAGAGAGTATTTCAAGGACAGCAAAGTGTAGAACGAGGATATTTCCCAGTGTCCGTTGGAGAAATGAATTCTGAACTGACGTTTTGCGATTTGAAAGAATACGAATTTGTTGACAGGGGAGTCCGAGTAAGTTACATGTTCCATAACAGACATCCTGGAGGAATGTTCTCATACAAAATTCAAGAAGTTAACAAAAAAATAGTGAACACTGGAGATTATGAACAGGATGGTAAATTTGACAGCACAACAAAAATTTATGAGCCTGGCTTGTGGGACAATAAAATGATTGCATGGGCAAAAGAGGCAGATATGTTTATTGCAGACGTTCAATTTACTTTCGAAGAATATCAGAAAAAAATAGGCTGGGGTCACTCTTACATAGAAGCAATGTGCAACATAGCACATAGAGCAGGAGTAAAAAAAGTTTATTTTGCACATCACGATCCAATGCACAACGACAAAGTTTTGTCAGAGTTAGAACAATATGCTAAGAGCTACATGAAAGATATTTTAAAATCTAGCACAGAATTAATTTATGCTAGAGAAGGGATGAGTGTGGAGGTTTAATCACTTCGGTTTAACCAACAGACTGTTGCTGAACGAATCTCCATCCCATAATTTGTTGAATGTTTTGAAATGAAAAAATTTTTTATTAAAGTGAGCAGGGTCATTAACATAAATGATTTCTTTTTCATCATCATATCCTTTAGCAACATAGCAATGATGAGTTTTAGCATTCCAATGACATTTACAATTTGCGATTATAGGTAAATCTTCATTGATATGGGCTATTAAATCATCTAAATGAAGGCCGTTGAATTCTCTCGCAGAAAAACCGAGTTTTCTTGCGACAATACTTATTTCTGAAAGGGCAGCTCCTTCTTCTTTTATTTTTTTATAGTTTTTGAATTGCTTCAACAACTCTCTCTGCAAGATATTAACGCCGTAAAAATTAACAATCATGTGCAGTGCACCAACACCACAATAACCTCCATCAGGCATTTGACTGATGTAAGGAACCTCTATTTTTTTTCTCATTACATGACTTGTGATTTTAGTCTTAATAAATATTTTGACAAAACGGTGTGAACTACTGCCTCGTGATTAGAAAAATTTTTATATTCGAGCATCTTTTGTTCATGAATTGACTTGGACAGTTCGGTTGTCCTGAAAAGGATGTTATTGCAGAAGCCTATGTCAAGTGCTCACCATAAATGTGATGACTGGACTATAACTCATCACACGAAATCTGCACTAGTTACGCTTGTTTGCAAAGCGAAGTAGATAACCTTTAAAGCGCACAGAGAGGTTAAGTTCGAATCTGGGGTCGCATAAGGCACTATTTCACCGAGTCCAGAAGTCAAATTTTAAGAAAAATCTAAAATGGCAAAAAATAAAAGCAAGAAAAAAAGTGGTGGAAGAAACCCAAGCAAAGGAAGCAAGAATTCTAAAGTTAAGAAACTAATTAAACTCGCTAAGCAGAGAAAACAAAGTAAGTCAAGTAAAAAGAAAAGCAAGAAAGGAAGAAAATAGATTTTTACTACTATAGCAGATGACATTTATTTTTATACAAAAATATGTCATTCGCTATTAGCCAAAGACATCTATTTGTCTAATTATTTATGTCTTTGGCTATATATACAATATGTCATAATATTTATATAAAGATACTGAATAATACTATTTAATGCCAAGAGACATCTTTAGTGGCAAAAAGAAAATCGCATGCAAGTTTCATGGAGGAAGTTCTAAAGGATTTTATTATCATACTGGCGTTGCTTCCGCTCTAGATGAAATAGGATTTACATTTGAAGGAGGATTAGCAGACAAAAAAGAAGCAGTTTATGGAAATATGCACATAAATCCTTTAATAGGCTCAAGTGCAGGAGCATTGTTCGCAACATTTTTAGCTAAAGGTTTTCCGCCAAAATTAATCAGAGAAGGAGTATTAGGAAACGACAAAATTGGCTTTAAACCTCTAGAAAATGACCAAATTCTAAGAAAAGAGAAATTCCTCAAAGGATTTTTTTCAAATATAAAACAGTCTATAATGTACAGAAACAAAGGAGAATACTCTATTAGAAAAATTACTATGGAAGATATTATTAATGCAGTTCCTTATTTGTTGTCTATAGAGCCGATAAAAGAATACGTGCGAGACAGTGTTCTAATGGGAGATTTAAACTTTCAAGATTTAGCTCCTGATCTTTTTATACTTGCTGTAGAGCCGGACAAATATAGAACAGTTGTTTTCGGAAAAAAAAGCACTGGTCAAATTCAAGACTACATATACAAAAATCATGCGAAGATTTCAGAAGCAGTTGCGGCCTCATGTGCATTATTTATTGTAAAACCTGTTCCTATTCAAGAGCCTGACGGAACATTAGTTGATTATATCGACGGTGATTTTAGAAATCCTTTTACAACAAATGTTGCAGAAGATGAAGGATGTGATTTAGTTTTTGTTTCTTCTCTTTATGTTCCATACAAAAGAGACCCTCAAGTTGAAAAATTCGCAAAAAAAATGTGGATTAAATCTTTAGCCAGTGTGTTCGACAACTATCTAGATTCTGCTTATCGAAAAAATGAAAGAATGAGAAGAAGACAAAAAACTGCATTTGATGATGTCAGCAGGATTTTAAGAGCAGAAAATGTATCTCCTGATATGATTGAAAAAGTTGAAGCGTCATTAAAAAGAAATTTAGAATATAGATTAGAGGAAGACCCTATTTACATCACTCCAAATCCTAGAAGCAATGAAGCAATTGAATTTGAAAGAATAAATAAATTCACAACAAAGCCAGAAGAAGTAAAATTCTGTGTAGACTACGGCTACAAAAGAACATTTGAAACGATGAAAGAGAAGGATATTAAGATTTAGTTGGTGGTTGGTAGTCTGTAGTAAATAGTCTGCAATTAGAAATTTCTTTATTTCTTTAAATTTTTTTCAAAGTCCTCAACATCTTTTTTAGTATTTAGAGCTTTCCAAAAACCTTCGTGTTGGTAAACTCTTAATTTCATCTTTGGAAAAACGTCGTATTCAAGACTGCCTTTGTCTGGCAATTGAGTGTTTGCATCTTTTTTTATTAAATACCATCCGCAGCTGACCCATTCGTTGAGAGTTGGTTTTTCTACAAACTCTGCGTAACCACAGTAAACATTCACCAAACCAAAAGGAAGTACAGGGTGAGAAACACAAATGGTGTTGTGATTGCGTCTTGCTAACTCTGCGATATTTATATCGGTGATATCGTCGCAGTTGAGTGCCAATACTAAATCAGAATTGGTTTTTTGCAGTGCGAGTTTCAACCCTCCTGCAGTTCCTAGAGGTTCATTTTCGATAGAGAAATCGATATTTGTTCTGTGTTTTTGGTTTATGTAATCAACAATATCTTCGCTTTTGTACCCCAACGAAAGAACTATCTTATCTACTTTATTTGAAAGATAATCTAACTGATGTGAAAGAATTGGTTTTCCTGCAACTTCAACTAGTGCTTTAGGCA
>CAYHXI010000012.1:5898-20531 GCA_964360565.1 uncultured Methanosarcinales archaeon
TCTAACTGATGTGAAAGAATTGGTTTTCCTGCAACTTCAACTAGTGCTTTAGGCAAAGAATCTTCCATTCTCGAGCCTTTACCGCCGGCAAGAATTATGCAGTCCATGGTTTGTTTGGTGCTTTAAGTCTTTTTAAAAATTGTGAATTTAATGTTTAAACCATGCTTCCTTAACTGCTTCTCTGTGCAGCTGCTCAGCAAATTTCTGAGTTTCTTTTAATTCTTTTATAGCAAATATTGTTTTTTCTTTAGGAATATCAAAGTATCTGCAGGCTTTTTCGTAGTATTCGAAGAATCTAACAAAATCCATGTTCTTTATGGCAGTTAAAAATTGAGTGGCAAAGTTGAAGTCTGGGAGGTAGATGTCAAATCTAATATCATTGATAAGACACTTTTCAACTTCTGATTTCCCCAGTAAATGAAAATTTCTCTCGAGTAGGAAAGATCGAAATCTTTTAGGGTTGTAAACAAACTCTTTTCGTACTTCAGAATAGGGTTTTTTATATTTGTCAGATAAATCTGTGATATATTTTTCAACTTCCTTTATCATTTTTTCGGAATCTTTTCCAAAAGTCAATATTTTTTCTTGTTTGCTGTTGAAATAAAAATAAAGAAAAATCATAAATGCGCAGTGTTTTCCTAAAGGATATCTTATTCCAGTTACTTTATTAAAGTCTTTATTATCGATTTTTACTTCCTTTAGAAGTTCTATGGTTTTCTGGGTTTCGTTTATCAATTCATTTAATTTACCCCCTGAAAATGCTGAAGAAGAATAAATTTGATAAATAAAATATGCAGGTCTGGCATTTTTTGTTTCTTTATCTCCTGCAGTGAATACTTCATGAATTTGGGATATTGCTTCTACCCTTGACAGAGATAAAAAATTAAATATTTTTATTGTTTCAGGAAGAATGTGATTTATGTTCATTTCATTTTGAAGCTGTGATAATTGGTTATTTCTGAAGTTTATTTCATAAAAATCTTTTGCGTGCGCTAATTCATGCGAAAGAGTTATCGCGGCATCTCCAAAGTAAATATTTTCTACATGATAATATTTTTGAAAAAAATCATAATTTAATGCTGCTAATCGTAATAAATAGGTCACATTAATTGATAAATAAGATGAATTGCTAGTGCACAAATCGCTATGACAGATTGCTGCTGCTTGTTGTTCAGTTAAATCCAGAACGCGAATGCTAATCTCGAAATTGTCTGATAGAATATACTTAGGGTTTGTCTCTAAAACAAATCTACACAACTCATGCACATAGTTGACTATTTCATTTAATATTTCATTGTTTGTTTTGTCTTTTATTTCTTCTAGATAAACTAAGTATAATTCTTTCTTTTCTTCATCTTTAATAGTTTTGCTCAGGTTGTCTACGAGAGCCAGCAAAAATTCCTTATATGTATGTTCTTTTCCATTGATTGTTATTTTTCTTGATATTGGCGGAGAATGAACTCTAACGGCTATCTTCTTTTTATCTATTTCGAGAGTTTTTTTTATTTTGAAAGTGAAGTATGATAGTCCTAATGATCTTAATTTATCAAAAAATCCTCTTTTCTGCAGGACGCTTGATTTTAATTTATCCGAGATTACTCTGCCCTTAGAGGAATAGTATTGGTTAACTTGATCCATCATATTTCTTGATTCTAAAAAAATGGGAGACATATCAAAATATTTCTTAGACAAATCTTTTTTGAAGTCGTAGAGAGAAACACTGTCGAAACGTAATATATTAAGTAGGATATCTAATCTATTATATAGCTTTGAAATGTTCTCTTTCCCTTGCTCTTTTTTAGCAATTTGAACAAGTATTTTTGCTTCTTCAACTGTTTGAGAAAACTTTCTTTGATTTCTTCCCGCATTTGATTTAAAAGTATTTACTTCTTTTCTCGCATTGCTGCAATTCTCAATAATTTTTGCAGCAAGAAATTCAAATGTACTTTCCCAAGTTGGCAAATACTTCGTTTTCAACCACTCCAAAAACTGCTCTGTTTCTATTAAGACTTTCATCACGCTCATTTAGTCATGCTCCTTTTTTTTATGAATCATCAATCATCTCCACAACTCTTGAATAAACATCAGTTGTGATATAATATGAATTTTGAACTAATAACTGCACTATTTTTTTAGCTTCATTTTTATTTATTTTTTTGTGCTTTAAATTAAGAAGAATTATTCCTAAAGTTCCTAAAATTTTTATAGATAAGAATTCTGCAGCAGTTCTTGCTTTTTTATCATCTGAAAGAAAAAAATCAACTTCTTTGCCTGTGCATAAAGATATTGCACTTTTTTCTCCAGCTTCCATATCTAAGTCTAATTCTTCTTTTGGATTTTCTAGTTTTATCTTTTCTTTAAATAATTTTTCTAAAATATTTCTTTCAGCATCAGGTATTTCTTTGCCTTGCAAGATTTCTTCTTTTATTGTATCTGTTGTAAATAAATTGTTAAAAATATCTAGAAGCTCTAGTTTTCTTATTTTTGCAAGAAAAATTATGACTGTTGAGTTTGTTACTGCTTCCATTTTATATTTTTAATGTCTTTTTCAAATTCTTGCATATCATAATTTATTGGAAGCTTTTTCTGTTTTAAGATGTCGAAAAATGACCATAAACTCACTTTTGCCATTTTGGCAGCTTGTTCTCCTGAATATTTTCCATCAGAATATAATTTAAGCGCTCTATCTTTTCTCCAAGAATCGAGTGCATCGCTTAATAGTCTTCGAAGAACTGTGGATTTGTCTAAATGTTCTACTTTGGAAACTAAAGCTAGGTCTCTTTCCAATGTTTCTGTCAATCTTGCAGTTATAACTTCACTCATAATACATTGTAATACATTGTAGTATTTAAATCTTTTGTTGGTGGAAGGAATTATAAACTTTCTCGAGATGATTCAAAGTATGATCTCTGTTGTGCTTATCGAGCCAGAACATCCTGGAAACGTTGGTTCTGTAGCTAGAGCGATGGCTAACTTTGGATTTGAAAATTTAGTGATTGTTAATCCGAAGTGTGCAATTGATGGGGAGGTGTTGAAATTAGCTAAGCACGCTGACGGAGTGGTTAAAAAAGCAAAGATAACCACTGCAAAAGTTCTTGCAGAGTTCGACTACAAAATAGCAACAACCTCTCAGCTAGGGAGTGATTTTAATTTAACAAGAACTCCAATCGCTCCTGAACAATTGGCGGAAATTTTAAGTGGTAAACTAAAAATTAAAAGCAAATTGAACATCGCTCTAATCTTCGGCAGAGAAGGAGAAGGACTCCATAATGATGAAATCGAACAATGCGATTTTGTTGTGGCGATTCCAACGAGCAAAAAATATCCAACGATGAATTTGAGTCATTCTGTCGCGGTGGTTTTGTATGAGTTATCTAAGAAACTTCTTGACAAAAATATCAGTTCGCATATAACTCCTATTTCTGACGCAGAAAAAAAACAGATTATGAAAATGTTTGAGAAAATTCTAGCCAAACTTCCATTTAGAACTGAACAAAAGCGCGAAACCCAAAGAAAAGTTTGGAAAAGAATGATATCAAAATCTTTCCTCAGTAAACGAGAAGCATACGCATTGATGGGCTTGTTGAGGAAGATGATTTAGTGGATTTTCAACCGAAAAGTTTATAAATATGTTAAATAAAGTTATTAAATATTAAATAACATTTAATAATGTGATGAGGTAAAAAAATGGTATTAAAAACATTCAGTGTGCAAGAAGAAGTGTACAACAACTTTTCTCACTTCTGTAAAGAACTAGGAATGAACATGAGCAAGCAAATTGAAATGTTCATGAAGAGTTTTGTTTCTGAAGAACCTGAAGCTAAAAAAGAATATTTGAATAAATTAGAAAAAATTAGAAAGGGTAAATTCATAAAAGTAGATAATTTTGCTGAAAGATATGGTTTAGAATGAATTATCAATTAGTTATCTCGGATAAAGCAGATAAAGTATTTAAAAAATTAATGAAGCGGGATAAAAAGCAACTCAACATAATAAATAAGAAAATCCAGCAAATATTAGAAAATCCTTATCACTTTAAACCTCTGAAAGGAGATATGAAAGGCTCTAGACGAGTGCATATAGATACTTCTTTTGTACTAACATATGAAATTGAAGAATCAACTAAATCAGTAAGAATTCTCGATTATGATCATCATGATAAGATATATTAATTCAATGTTTAGGCATTCACCTAACATAATCAGAAGTTTTTTATATTCAGTAGGATTAAAGATTTACATGACTAAGAACATTATTATTTTATTGTTAATTTTTTTAGTTGCATGTACTTCTAAAACCACTATTAATGAACCAGCGATTTCTAATTTGAATAATAAATCTAATGCAATAATAGAAGATGATCCCGGAGAGATAATTACTCTTTCTTGGGAAAAAGTTATTCAAGTATTGAATAGTGGTCAAGTGGCAAAAGTTATTAGAGATTCTAGAAATAATAGAACATTCTTTGAGTTAAAAACTGGAGCTGCAATGTATGTTAAAGAATCATATCCAACATATCTTGTGAATGTAGATGATATTAATAATGAAATTAAGAAATGTGGAAAGATTTGTGAGAACGTTAAAATAACAAAGTATCCTTAATCTAATTCACACCCACTCAATTCAGCAAGTTCTTCTAATTGCTGCGTTCCAGAAACTCTTTTGCCGTTGATATCCCATGTTGGATAGCCTTCGATACCTTGCTTTTTACAATATGCAGTCTGCTGTCCGTTAGGAAGAGAACATTCAACATGGTTTATGTATTGCATCGATAAGCCGAACAAAGCTTTCTGTTCTTTGCAATTCGGACACCAAAATGCGCTGTAAAGAGTTGTATTTTTTGCAGTTAAACATTTCGCAAACTCATCGTGCTGTCCAGAAGCATTTGCCATCCAGCTGATTGATGCTCCAAATAAAAGCAAGACAATTGAGTAAGTTAAAAATTTTTTAAGATTTATTGATGCAAGAAAAAATATTGCAAGATAACTAACGTGAGACAATTCACACCAAGGACACAAAGAACCCAATTTGAAAATCATTATGTAATTGAAATATCCTGCTCCAAAAACACCAAGCAGAGAGAGCCAGAATATTTTTTTATCAACAGTCTCTCCAATTGAGGTAAACGAGAAAAGTGCAATTAAAAAGAAAACTGAAAATCCAATTAAAGAAACAGGAAGTCCTAACATTTCTGAATAAACTCCTTGAACAAGCTGTGCGCATTCATTTCCTCCAAATAAACAAACGCTATTTGAAGGCTGATAATGCATGTAAGTCATGTAGCTAGTAAATAACAATCCTAGAATTGAAATGATTAAAATCAATTTGTTTTTGTTCATCAACTGTTACAGAAAGTGTAATAGTATTTAAAACTTTTTAATGTTTTACTACCAACTACTGACCACTAACCACCAACTACTTATGATATTTCTCTCCCTTCATAATTGTGAATGCTCTGTAGATTTGTTCCAGAATCATCACTCTTGCTAACTGATGCGGGAAAGTCATATTTGAAAGACTCAAATGTTTTTGGCTTCGTTTGAGAACTTCGCCGGACAACCCTTCAGATCCTCCTAAAATAAAACAAATGTTTGATTCCATGTTTTTATTCTTCAAGAATTGAGCGAAATCTTCAGTATATGGAGCATCTCCGACTCTTTCAAGAGCAATTGCGTATTCGTCATCTTTAATTTTGGCCAGCAATTGTTTGCCTTCTTCCATTTTTGTTGATTCTCTTATCTCTTGAACTTCAATTCTGCAATATTTTGGCAGTCTTGCTAAATATTCTTCTGCAAGTTCTCTGAAATATTCACTTTGTTTTCCAACTGCGAGTATTTTTATTTTCATTTTGATAATTTATTTTATTTAGATGTATCTTTTGCAGCTTCCTTCTCCTCAAAATACTTCTTTACAGCAGCATTTCCTTTAGGTTTTGCGTTTGGACCTAATTTATAGTATGTTTTTTCTACAACAGTTCCCCAGCTGTATTTGCCATGCTCTTGCTTTATACTTTCAACTTCGAACTCTCCAAGCTTAACTCCTTTTTTTAAGTTGTAGTAAATATTTTCTTTAGTGCATGGATTGAAGATTTCGTTGTATGTTTTGCTGATAACGTAGCCGTATCCTTTTCCAATGACTGCAAGTAGTTCTATTAATCTTTCTCGTACTTCTGAAATTACTGGACGTCCTCTTTTCATAATAAATCCACGAGTTCATTCGGCATTCTGCTTCATTCACTCAGTGGATTTATAGTGAGGTTGTAGAATATATAAAACTATCTCATCTCGGAAGATTTATAAATTCCCAAAAAATCTATTTAAGAATGGCAAAAAAAGGTTCAACATTTCAGAAAATACTATTAGGCTTAGGAATAGTTATTGTTCTTGTTGCATTTGTAATGTATTCAATCAGTGTTTTTTATGAAGAGCCGAAGTATGAGAATTTTTGTAAGAATGAACGCATGACTAAACCAGTTCCTGTAGAAGGAAAATATGTTGATCCTTATCCTGATGATGTTAGCTGTGAAAAAGTCGGAGGCAAATGGAACCCCAACTATGAATATCCTAAGTGTCCCAGAGATGTTTATTGTCCAAAAGGTTATTGCGATCCAGATTTCACGTGCAGAGAAGAACATCAGACTGCAATGAAAATATATGAAAGAAATGTTTTCATGGTTAGTGCGAGTTTAGGAACATTTATTCTTGTTGCAGGACTATTAATAAAAGTTGAAACAGTTGGATTAAGCATAATGAGCGGCGGATTAATAATTCTTTTAATTAGCATAATACGTTACTGGGGCGAATTGTCAAAATACTTCAGAGTAGTTTTACTTGGACTATTGCTCGCATTTTTAATCTGGATAGGATATAAGAAGTTTGGCAAAGATGATGAGAGATAAATTAATGCCTATGAAAGAGAGAACCCAAATATTAATAATTCACGGTGGCGAGACTTTTAAAAATAGAAAAGACTATTTGCATTTTTTAAAAAACAGAAAAGTTTCTCTTGAGAAAAAAACAAGTTGGGCTGACAATTACTTGAAAAATAATTTAGGAAAGAATTTTCAAATTATTAAACCACGCATGCCTCAACAAGATAATGCAAGATATGCTGAATGGAAGATTCATTTTGAGAAATATCTTGCTCAGTTAAGAAAAAATAGTATATTGATAGGCGGTTCATTGGGAGGAATTTTTCTCGCAAAATATTTATCTGAACATAAACTGTCCAGAAAGATGTTATCTGCTTATTTGCTTTGTCCACCATATGATGATACATTACCTACTGAAGATTTAGTTGGTGGATTTAAGCTCAAGTCAAATTTATCATTAATGGAGAAAAATTCTAAGAATCTTTATTTGATGTTTTCGAAAGATGATAATGTTGTTCCGGTTTCTCATGCCGAAAAATATGCAAAGAAGTTAAAAAATGCAAAAATCATAATATTCCGAAGCAAAAATGGACATTTTAACATATCTGAATTTCCCGAACTTGTAAAGATGATAAAAAAGGATGTTAAAAAGAGAAAATAAATGAAAAAGATCTTCTGGATTTCAAAAGGAAATGTTGCTTTAGCGGTTGAAGAAATTCTTTCTGTTACAGAGAGAAAAGAGTACAAATTAGTTGGAGATTTGGTGATTGTGGATTGTGATTCGGTTGATTTCTCCCGCTTGGCTTTCACTAGAGCAGTTTACGAATTTTTGTTTAGTTGTCGAGCAAAAGATTTGATTTCTGGCATGAAAACTTTCGATTGGCAAGCAGAGTATAAAAAGAATTTCAAGCTGGAGATTCATCACACAAAAGATTTTACTGAAAAAGATTTAGCAGTTCACATTTATGACTCTATCAAAAATCCTAAAGTTAAGATGGAAAATCCTTTTACAAAATTCGATTTATTTTTCGAAGATAATTATGTTATCGCTGGCAAACTTTTGTTTGAGAATAAAGAAAATCTCGACGAAAGAAGAGCACATCTGCGTCCGGAACATCATCCATCCAGCATGCATCCGAAATTAGCTAGAGCTTTAATTAATTTAACTGGAATCGAGAAAGGAAAATTGTACGATCCATTCTGCGGCTCAGGAGGAATACTAATTGAAGCAGGATTTATGGGCTTAGAACCAGTTGGATATGATATTGATGAAGAAATGCTGAGGAAGGCGAAAAAAAATTTAGAGTTTTATAAAATTAAGAAATTTGCTATTAAAAAACAAGACGCGACCAAGATAAATCACAAAATAGATTTCTTAGCAACAGACGTGCCTTACGGCAGAGGAACTAAGAAAATAAATTGTGAGGAATTGTATTTGAAATTTCTGCTAAATTTAAAGAAAATACTTCGAGGAAGAGCAGTTATTATGTTTCCCCATTTTGTCAACTACAAAAAATTGATAAAGAAAGCAAAGCTCAAAATAAAAAAAGAATTCTCAATATACGTCCATCACGATTTAACTAGAAAAATCGCGGTGGTGGAGAAAAGATAGATTTAAATAATAGTTTAGGTAATATTAGGTCATGTCAACTGAAACTGTATGTATTTCAAGAACAGAGTATGAATTTTTAAAGAAAAAAGCTGAAGTAAATGAAGATTTAATAGAACAATTTGCAGATAGTTTACAGGATGCTAAGGCAGGCCGTATCCGTCGTGTTGCTTAATTGCTTCTCTAATTATGTTGTAGTAATTTTCTAAGTGTGATTTTATCTCATTAATTGTTTCTTGTTGATTTTTTTTGTCACTAACTGCAATCATTAAAACTGCCTTTAAATCATCATAAATGAGAAAATAAACTCTCTTGCCTTTCAACTTTTTCTCTCTGAAAAATCTATAGCTTAACGGATCACCAACATAAGGATTATTAGTCAACTGCTTACGTTCTAAGGTTTCTAATTCTTCAATTTCTGCTTTAGAAAATTTTTTTAATACCTCTTTATCGAATCGGGCAGTACGAAAAACTGAGTACATGTTAACCACTCAACCGCTCAGATTAATAAATCTTTCTTAGAAATCTTTTAGCTACAGATTTGTTAACTTTTTTCCCTAATTCAAGAGCATTTTTCTCAGTCATTCTACTTTTTGATAAAAGCTCATCCATTCTATTTAATATGATTAATTTCTCTCTTATTGATTGCCTGGCTATCTCAGACCAATTCATTTCTGGATGTTTATCCATATCTAATTTCATTTCTTCTGGCACTGCCAATGTTATGCTTACCATGTTGTTTCCTCCGTTATTGTTACGTTTGTTATGTTTAATGTGTTTGATACGTTCAGGTATATAAAACTTGCGATTTTGAAGTTTGTTGATAGATAGGTTTAAAAATAACTATGCCCAGTTTATCCTCATGGCATGGAGAGACAGAACACCTGATGATGGACGTCTAAAAAAGTACGACCCTGAAGAATCTAGAAAGAGATTAGAAGAAAGCATCAACTCCGCTAAATCTCAATCCGAACCTCAAATAGACTATCTTGGAAGATTATTTTCATTTGTTGGAATTTTAGGAATGGCTATCGGTACAGTTGGAACAATTTATGAAGTTTACAAACCGAATAATTCTGCAGATTATAACGAGTGGTATGGAGTTGCTTTAGTTGTCGCTTCTGGTTTCGTAATGCTTAAAGGAATCAAAAGAATTGCTAAAGAAAGTTCAAGTAATTCCAATTTAGAAAACAAACTTGAGAATGAATAATGTTTTTTTTCAAAGCAACCCTCCCTTTAACAATCTAAATTTCTTATTTGTATCCCAGATGTGCTGAAGTTCTTTGAAGTTTTTATCTGGGTTTTGCATCAAGGTTGCTAAATCGTCTATTTCTTTTAATTCTTTTTCTGATAATTTTTTGAAGTTTTTATACGTTCCTGGCTCAGGAACATGCAAATAAATTATTTCATCGTTCATTAAACAATGAAAATCATAAAAGAGAGACCAAAGCACAATTATTAATCCTTTCTCTGGCTTGCCATTCCAGAATCTGTTGGGATTGTCTTTGCCTTTTCTTATGTTTAGCCAAGCATCCGCTGGAAAATCAAACTTTCCATTTGGCAAATCATAGGAGTTGAATTTTTCTTTCAAACTCCAGCTTCCGTCTACATCAATCGTTATCCATCTTTTTTGTTTAACATCATAATATTGGTTTATTTGGTGGTCGTAACTCTTTTTGTCAACGTCAAAGTAAGACGCGTGCCCCGCTCTAACTCTGCAAGGGATTCCTTTTGATTTTAAAATTGAAGCAGTTAAAACAGCCACAAATCTGCACGTAAGTACAAGTTTATCTTTTTCTGCTCTGTTGTTAGTGAAGCCACGTTCATCTCTTCGATAAAGTTCTGTTAGCATTGCTGAAGCAGTAACGAGAATGTCATCTTCCGGCTGGCGGTACCAAGGAACTTTAGTCATATCTCCGAACTTTTTATCTGCATTTGTACCTGTATTTCCATCAGCCAATGTGGATCTGTGAATTATTTGTTGTCTAACTACCTCTCCTATTTTTTTGATATCATCTGGCAAATCTTTCTTTAGCAGCTCTTTGTAAAGCCCAGGATTAGTATACATTGAAAATTCGAGGTAGAACTCTGGCGATTTGTTAGTCATGAAAGAATTAGCAGTATTTGTACTTATAAACTTTCTCTAACAAAACTTTATAAACTACGTTCTCTTCCTAGATGTTATGTCTCAAGGGGTGTTTGAGGCTGGGAAAGGTTTGATTAAAGAACAAGTTTTTGGCTTATCGCCTTATCGCTTGTTCACAACAATAATTCCCGAGCCGGTTTTGAAAAAGAAGGTGAGCCCAGTAAGATTCATAGTTCTGAGCTTTTTAGTAATTATATTCCTCGGCTCATTATTTCTAAGCAGTTCTTTAGCACACAATGAAGGAAAAGATGTTAATTACATTGATGCTTTGTTTACTGCTACTTCTGCAACAACAGTTACAGGATTGGTGGTTGTTGATACAGCAGATACATACAATTGGTTTGGACAAGTGATTATTCTTGTATTGATTAGTTTAGGAGGCTTAGGATATATGACTATACTTTCATTTTTCTTTATGGGAAGTAAATTCATGCCTTTAAGGCAGGCGACGTTTGTAAAAGAACAGCTGAATCTGCCTTCTATAGGAGATATTCTTACTTTAGCAAAAAGAGTTTTTTTGACTGTTGCAGTTTTTGAATTCGCAGGAGCATTTATACTTACGATGTTCTGGTGGCAGTCGGTTGATTTTTTCAGCGCGGTATGGAGAGGAATTTTTCATTCAGTTTCAGCATTCAACAATGCAGGATTTGATTTAATGGGAAGTTTCAGAGGATTAACTGAATATGTTTCAAATCCTTTAGTTAGCATAGTTATTATGATTTTAATAGTTGCAGGAGGACTTGGATTTTTTGTAATATCAGATTTAATTAGTTTTGCAACTGGAGTTAAGCGAACTGGTTTTTCTCTTCATACCAAAATTGTTTTGTCAACTTCTTTGATTCTAATAATTGCAGGAGCGATTTTTATTTATTCTTTTGAGAGCAATAATCGAGATACAATCTATCCTTTGGATTTTGGAGATAAAGTGCTGGCATCTACATTTCATTCAGTCAGCGCTAGAACTGCAGGATTCAACACTTTAGATATGAGTAAATTAACAATTCCTACACTACTGATATTAATTATTTTAATGTTTATAGGAGCCTCTCCAGGAGGAACTGGAGGAGGAGTTAAAACAACAACATTTTCAATTGCAGTGTTGTCATTTTTTGCTCTTCTTAAGCAAAAAGAAGGCGCAGAAGCATTTAACAGAAGAATAAGCACTGAAGCAGTTGAAAAATCATTCATACTAATCATGTTTAGCTTGTTGATAGTTTTTTCTGCCACATTAATAATGACTTATGTGGATGATTTTCCATTGCACAAAATTTTGTTTGAGACTTTCTCAGCATTTGGAACTGTAGGATTATCAACAGGAATAACTGCTCAGCTAAGTGATTTATCAAAATGGGTTATTATGATATTGATGTACATTGGCAGAATAGGTCCTTTAACATTAATTTCTATGATTACTTGGGCACACAGAAGCAAAGTTAATTATTTAGAAGAGCAGATTACGGTTGGGTGAAGAAAATGACAATTAAACAAGTAAAAAATGATTTAGAAAAATTGTTTAAAGAAACAGATAAAATTAAACCAAAGCATAAATTAACTGCAGAACAAATGGATGAGCTTAACTAGAAATAAAAATTATTTTATTAATCTTCTTCCAACATCTTCTTTTGTTGGTGTCCTAAATATAACTTCACAATGACTAGAAAGTCTACAATTATGCGAAACATTTATATACTTTTCGCATATTTGTATACTTATGATGTTTTCAAAGACTGAGCTAGAAATGCTTTCAGAAGTCGGAAAAGGAACAATATCTATTTCTGAATTAGCTGAAACGCTCAAAATAAGCAGTTCTCAAATTTATAGATTGGCTCAAAACTTGCAAAAGAAAGACATACTTCAATATTCTAAAGGAGTTCTTAATGTGGCTGGAAAAACGTACATCAATATGTTGCTATTGCTTCTTTCAAAAGCAAAAAACCTTTCAGAGCCATTTTCTGGAACAGGTCTTCAAATATATTCAACATTGATTGAACCTAAAACTGTTTCAGAAATAGAAAAAGAAACAGGACTTCATAAAACAACTGTACTGAAAAAAATAAACCAAGGTAGAAAGATGAGTTTAGTACTTAAAGAACAAAAAAAATACAGGATTAATGAGAAAATATGGCCAGATGCCAAAGAGCTTCTTATTGAAATAAGAAAATTTGAAGACTCTATTGATGAAAGAATTCCAGTAGGCTCAGTTATTTATTTTAAAAATGAAAAAGAGATATTATTTTCTACAATGATGCGAGTCGATGCTGAAAAAACTGCTTTCTCTGCGTATGAAAAGTATGGATTGGGCATGCTATTGGTGAAAAAATATTATTTTCTGCCTAAAAGAAATCTAACAAAAAAAGAAGTATTCAGGCACTCGCTCTTTATTGCAGAAAAAGAACCAGAAACGAGATATTTAATAATGATTGCACTATTTTACGTAAAATATAAAAATGAGCTTTCAAGGATAAAGCATAAAGTGATGGAAAACATTTTGAAGGTGTTGTCCGGCGAAACAGTTTTAGGATATCCTGCTCTTACAGAAATACGAGACAGAGCTAGTGTTTATAGTTTGAAGGTGTAAAATATGATTGAAGATTTCGAAAAAGTCAACTTATTGTTAGATGAGTTAAATTCTGCTCTGAAAAAGAAAGTTAGTGCATACATTATAGGCGGAGCAGCTCTTCTTAGCAGAGGAATGAAAGCAGCAACAAAAGATATAGATATTGTTGTAGAAACAAGAAGAGAATTTGTCGAACTTCAGAAAGCGCTTGATGAGATTAACTTCGCACAGACTCTGCCAGGAAGAGAGTATACTCACATGAATTTGAATCAAATATTTCAGAGAGGAGAGTTCAGAATAGATTTATTTGAAAAAGAAGTGTGCGGAAAATTTTCTTTGTCAAATAATATGAGAAAAAGAGCAGAAAAAATTCTCGAAGGTTCTAATATATCTGTTTTTCTTTGTTCGAATGAAGATATTTTTTTGTTTAAAACTATGACTGAGAGAGATGGAGACCTTTTAGACTGTATAACTATTGCAACAACACAGAACCCTGATTGGAATATTATTCTCAAAGAACTTCAGCACCAGATTAAAGAGAATAACAGGGATGTTTGGGTTACTTGGGTTGGAGAAAGACTTGATATTCTTGAGGAGAGAGGACTAGATATTCCAATAATGAGTCAAATCAATATTCTGAGAGAGAAATTTTTTGATGATTTCGAGAAAAATAGAAAGCAATGAATTGTTCAAAATCAAATCTTAAACTCTTCTCTGAACTTCTGCATGTCATTTTTATGTGCTACTAGAACTAAGATATCTCCTTTTGCTACAACTTCTTCATAAACTGGAATCATGATTGTTTCTCCTGCTCTTTTTATTGCAACGACCATTACTCTGTTCTTTTTTCTTAATCCTATTGCTTCCAAGCTTTTGCCGACAAATTCTTTAGAAACCTCTAATTCATTGACTAAATAATCTGGAGAGATTTCGATTTGTTCAAGAACATCTGAAGAAGTCAACTGATTTCCTAATCGTATTGCACTTTCTTTTTCAGGATAAACTACTTTTGTTGCTCCGATTTTTTCTAGAATTCTTCCCTGCTCTAAAGTGTGTGCTTTTGCAATTATTTTAGCAATGCCCATTTCTTTCAAGTTTAAAGTTGTTAAAAAACTAGCATCTGCATTTGAACCTATGGCAACTATTACTGTGTCGCAATTTTTAATTCCAGATTCGAGAAGTGCTTCTCTGTCGCTGGTGTCTACAACTTTTGCTGAAGTAACATAATTTTTTACTTTATCTAGTGCGATTTCATCTTTATCTAGCGCCAGTACAGGATGACCTAGTTGTTCCAGAGTTATAGCCATATTTGACCCGAACTTTCCAACTCCAACAACTGCGAAGTTATGCTTTGCCATAACTGTAAGGAATGAAGGATGGTTTAATAGCTTTTTGCTTTCAGAACAAATTATTCACTTCTTCAAAACCAAGAGAGTTTAATCTTTTGAAT
>CAYHXI010000013.1:0-16403 GCA_964360565.1 uncultured Methanosarcinales archaeon
TTGTTCAGAATAATCCTATTCAAGAGATAGTTTCTCCAATTGTTCTTCAAAGTCTCGATAGAATTATTTTTGAAGGAAATTTTGAATTTAACAATTGTCGTTGGATTCCTAATGGGATGCACAATTTTAAATTTTATAGAAAAAACGAAGTAGATTTCTTAGAAGTTACTTATCGAGATGGGTCTACAGATAAATATTTCTCTTTTGAGTTAAATGGTAAATGGAAATATGTTGAAGAAATTAGAGGAAAATCTATTGTTTTAATTCCTTCAGAATATGATTTGAAATTTATGACCGATTATATAGATTCTTTAACTGATTTTGATGAAAGAAGAGCATTAGGAAATCGACTCTATGATCAAGTAAAAGAGCATAAAATAAAAATTGAAGAGCATCAAACCAAAATTAATCATTATCTAGAAAGAATCTCTCAATTCAAAGCTCATCAACCCTAAACCACATCCCTCTCCAGCAGGAATTTCTTTGATTTGAATTTATGCAATCTTGCA
The DNA here is from genome assembly GCA_964360565.1 of uncultured Methanosarcinales archaeon. Lineage (GTDB taxonomy): Archaea > Nanobdellota > Nanobdellia > Woesearchaeales > ARS49 > CAYHXI01. Next base: position 510 of record CAYHXI010000013.1, read on the forward strand.
GGTCTGTGTACTCCTTCCATTTTTGTTTCGTTTGTGGCTTCTACTAAATTTAAGCTTTCTATTTTCTTTCTGAAATTTCTTTTATCTAATTCTCTGTCTAATATTACTTCATATAATTTTTGCAGTTCAGTTAGTGTGAATTTCTCAGGCAAAAGCTGAAATCCGACTGTAGTATACTCTAATTTTGATCTTAGTCTAGCAAATGAGTAATCTAGTATTTTTTTGTGGTCGAACGCAAGAGAAGGATATTCATACATTGAAAACCACTGTGCATCCGCGATTTTTTCGTTAGGTTGTAATTTTATTTTTGCAGAATCTATTAAAGCAAAATAAGCAACAGATATAACTCTTCCTCTGGTGTCTCTTAATGGTTCTCCGAAAGTATAAAGTTGCTCTAGATAAACATCTTTAACTCCTGTTTTTTGCGAAAGAATTCTTTGAGCAGATTCTTCCAAGCTTTCTTCAAGTTTGATAAATCCTCCTGGCAGTGCCCATTCTCCTTTTTTTAAGTCTGATTTTCTTTTAACTAATAGAACTTTTAACTTTCTTTCTTGCACTGTAAAAATAACTATATCAACCGCAACGCTTGGCTTAGGATATTTGTGAATATCGCTATTCATATCCCACTCTACTTTTTTAGGCATAGTGTATCAGTAACAAGAAGGAGTATATTAAGTTTACTCAAATTTTATGTTTTCTTTCAAATATTTTTCTTCAAATGGTCTAAAGATATTTTTAATATATGAAGGAACAAAGCCAGTCCCAGAGAATTCGAGAAAAATTGGATGAAGTGCTCCTGAAGTCCAATTATCTTGAACTATCTCTTGAAGTTTTAAACATGCATCTAGCTTAGTTTTTACATCAGGCAATTGAACAATTTTGTTTCCTGCAATTCTTTCTTTTCCTGATTTTGTAAATCCTGTAAATTCCATCTGATATGTTTTCTCTCTTTTCACTACTTCTATTTTTAACCAAGCATCTTCATAAAAGAGCCCATTTTCCGATTCTCCTACATAAGGCAGGATATTTAATCTTTCGTCAGGAATATCTAATTGTGCTTCAGTTTTTGCTTTGTGAGCTAATTCAAATAAATGTTTTGTAGAACCGTCCCATTTATCTTCTTTATCTGTCATAAACTTGGTGTTATTTTATATTTATTTTAAATCTTTCTATTATCATTTTTAAACTCTTCAGCATAATTTAATTAAAATCAGAAACCTTTATATACTAATACTACTCTAATACGTATTGAGGTAGTATAAATGGAATTCAAAAAAATAACGATATCTTTGCCTAAAAACTTGTATCAAGAAGGAATGTCTTTAGTTAGTAAAGGTTTGTTTTCTAACTTTAGTGACTTAGTTAGAAGTGGAATTAGAGAAGAATTTAAGGAGCTTCAAATGGTGTCTAAAGATTTTGACGACCGTTTATTGTATGAAGATGAAGAGCTTATTAAGAGTGTGAAAAAAAGCACAAAAGAAGCTAAAGCTGGGAAAGGTAAGATTCTAAAAACTGAAAAAGAAATGGACGAGTATTTTAAGAAATTGTGAAGAAAATAATCATCTCACTTCATCAACTCAAACATCCTTTCAATACTTCTTTTAGCTTTGCTAAACGTTGGTTCAGGAACTGTTATCAAATGTTTCTTTTGCTCTAGAGATTCTATTACATTATCCAAACTTATTTTTTTCATGTATTTGCACAACACACATGGAGTTATTATTTCAACATCTTTAACTTCATTCATTATTGCTGCTCCTTGATGGCATTCTGTGAGCATCAATGCTTTTTTTGCTTTTGAGTCCTTAACCATCCTTATCATATCTGTTGTGCTTCCTATTTTATCAAGACTCAAATAATTTCCTCTAACTAATTCTGGATTTACTTCGAAGTGGCCGATAACTAAATCAGGATTATACTTTTGTCTGTATGCTTCTATCATTTGAGGAGAGGCAGATAATTCTTCATGAACATAGCACGCTCCAGTTGGAGTTTTAGGCTCTTGTCCTTTAAAGAAAGGAAGTACAATGTCCTGTTGAAGTTTAGGATTTCTTAAGTAAACGAATTTGTTTTGAAAGTCATATTTTTTGTAGTACAACACTTCTTTTCCAGAAATTTTGTGCTTCATTTTTTGAAATAAATTTTCACTCAAATTAGGGTCAGGCAATAAAATCACTTGTTTGTTAGGAATATTATTCAATATCTTCTCAGCATTTGAAGAAGTAAATATAGAATCGACTTCTGCTTTTGTTGCGGAAGTTGTGTTAATGTACGCTAGCACTGCCGCTTCAGGGAAACTTTTTCTAATGTGCTGTATGATATCTGGAGTCATTCCTTCAGCAATTGAACATCCTGCTTCTAAGCTAGGCAGTAAAACTTTTTTATCTGGATTCAAAATGCTCGCGCTCTCTGCCATGAAATGCACTCCGCAAAAAAGTATGTAAGGAGTGCTGACTTTCTGAGCGTCTAAGCAAAGTTTTAATGAATCTCCTGCAGAGTTAGCAATATATTGTAGCTCAGGAAGTTGGTAATAGTGTGCTAGAAGAGTAGCTCCTTCTTGTTCGCATAAATTAACTATTTTTCTCATAGCAGGAAGTGCGCTTTGAACATGATTCCAGTCTTTTCTGTAGTGGTATAGTTTGTCTTCTACAAATTCCCAGTCTATTGTTTTGTGGTTATTATTCATTGTTTATGTTTCCACAGAATGTATTCTTTAATAATCTCTGCATGGTCAAAAGCTAATTCAGGAAGATTATCTAACTTAAATACTCCGCTCTCTGCCGCATCATCTCCTGCTTTAATCTCTCCTTTTCCAATGGCTACAAATGGAATTGAATTAACTTGTCCTCTTGGATCTCTATCTGGCTTTGAACGAGGGGTTAAAGTATACATTATTTCTATTTCTAGATTTGTTTCTTCTTTCATTTCTTTTTTTGCAGTATCTTCAAAACTATATCCTTCTTCTTGAAATCCTCCTGGCAGTGCCCATTTGCCTTTGAACGGCTCGTTGCCTCTTTTTACTAAAACAATTCCTTTAAAGTCAGGATTATGATATTCCATCACTACATCAACTGCGGTTGGAGGGTTTCTGTAAATGGCTTTGTTGTATATTTTCTTAATTTTTTCTACGCCTTTCATTTCTTTTAAAATTTGCAGTGTTCCTTCAGGAAGGTATCTTTTATAGTCTGCATTGTCATAAATCATTTGTCTTATTTGAGATGCACTGATGTATTGGGATGCAGGATTACTCTCAACTTTACATCCTTTATCTTCAAACAGTTTTTTTACAACTGCATTGTCTGAGAAAACAATATCAAAATGGGGAGAATTTTTTATTACATAATCAACCCATTTAGGATAGTCGTCAAAATCAGGAATTTTAACTAATTCATAATTAAACAAATCTTTCAAAGATAATTTTATCATCATTTCTCTTTCATCTGCAGTAAAAGGATTTTCTTGAGTGTTTGATTTGTTAGAGCTTCCGATAGCTATAACTAATTTATCTAATGTTTCAGCCAATGTTTTCATAACCTCTACATGTCCTTTATGCAGTGGTTGAAATCTTCCGATGAATAGTCCTGTCTTCATTTTTTAACAATCACCTCCCTGTAATCCCAACCGAAAGCATTTGAACTTACACGAATTATGGGTGCTGCCTGCATTCTTTTGTAAGCGGATATGTCTATTTTTCTAATCATTTCTTTTATGAGATTTCTAAATTCTTCAACACTGAATTTTTCATAAACTGTTTTTCCTTTTTCATCAGGAAGCCAGATTTCTTTGTCAAAACTTTTGTTTTTGAACTTTTCAACGAGCTCTTCAATCCAAAATTCATCATTATTAACTATTTCATCAACTAATGGAGCAACAATAAAGTAGTCGAAAGGGTCCCCTTTTCCTTCATCTACGTTTTGATTTGAAGAAAGCTCTGCTGATGCTTTGACTTTAATTGATGCCTCAGGAATGATAGTTCTGCCTGCTCTTGCATTAACATATTCAGATAGTTTGTAAACTTCTATTTTGTTTACATCTCCTATAACATCTAATCCTCCAACCATATCTCCATAAAGAGTGCAGTATCCTAGTGCAACTTCAGTTTTATTTCCTGTCGATAAAACAAGCATTCCTTCTGAATTTGAGAACGTCATTAATATATTTCCTCTAGCTCTTGCTTGAATGTTTTCATCTGCCACTCCTTTTAGTTCTTTATTTAGTATGGCTTTGAAAGAATTTCTATTTATGTTAACTGTTTCTTCAATCGGCCAAACAACATATTTTATTCCTAAATTATTAGCTAAATCTTTTGCAGCATCTTTTGTTATTATTGAGTTGAATTTAGAGGGCATGTTTACTGCAAGTACATTTTCTTTACCTATTACATCTACCGCAACGCAAGCAACTAGTGCAGAATCTATTCCTCCACTTAGTCCTATTACTGCTTTTTTAAAATTTAATTTTTCAAAGTAATCTTTTAAACTCATTACTAATTGGTCATACATTAGTTTCCATCTATCGAACTTAGGAATTTGAATTGGTTTTGTTTTTTCTAAATCAACAATTAGCAAATCTTCTTTGAAGTGTGCTCCGTGGGCTAACAATTCTCCATTTTTATCAAACACCATGCTGAAGCCGTCGAAAGGAATTATGTTTTTTCCTATGTCTCCAATTCCAACTGTGTTAAGATAAACTAAAGGTAAATTGTTTTCTTGTATTCTTTTCTTGCAAACCTCTATTCTTTTCTCAATTCTGCTGAAATAACTGGGCGAAGCTGAGATGCTTATCAAAATCTCTGCTCCGCGTTCTTTCATAAGCTTAACTGGCTTTAAGAAATCGTAATCATCCTCCCACATTTCTTCGCAGATTAACACACCTAGCTTAATTTTTTTGCCATGAATTTCAACTTCAGTCGGCTTCACATCTTCCTCAGTTCCTGCTTTAAAATATCTCCAGTCGTCGAAAACGTCATAATTAGGAAGCAAAGATTTGTGTCTTATTTGCAGAATTTTTCCGTTTTGAACTATTGCAGCTGCATTCCATTTAACTTTTTTTCCACTGCGCATAGTTTTTGTTTCATCGTAGTCGACAAAACCTACAATTGCAACAATATCTTTTGTTTCTGGAGCAATAACTTCTCGCAGTAGTCTTTTGTTTTCTCTTGCAAAATACATTCTGTTGAAATTATCTGCCATGCAATATCCTGTTATCGCCAGCTCAGGAAATACAACAACGTCTGCTTTTTGTTCTTTTGCTTTTCTTATAAATTCAACTATTTTTTTAGAGTTGCCTTCTAAGTCTCTTGTCAATGGATTTATCTGTGCAAGGGCGAGTTTCATTTGAGGCCTCTTAAGAATTTTGCAATATCTTTATCTTTTGGATAATATTTTTTCAATATCCATTGTGCCATTTCTTTATTTTTTTTATTAATTTCATATCTTGCATAATTCTTGGCTAAATTTTTAGATTTTTCCTTATCTGCTTTTATTGCAGAATAAAATAATACTGATGCAAAAGGTAGATTATCTCCTAATTTATCTATTAGTTCAAAATCATACTTTTCTGTAGGCAATAAATCAAAATATAATCCAACTAAGCATTGTTGATGTAAGTAATTTGGCGAATTTTCTTCTATTTTTCCTTTTATTATATCTTTAATTCTTATTTTTTGCAGTACTTTTTCTGCTAGAGAATTGTTTTTAGGAACTTTATGTGTAATTCCATAAAGGGTGAATCCTGAAGGACGTGTTTTGTCCATTTTTTCAGCAATGTGAAATATTTTTTCATCTAGAATATTTTCCACTATTGCTTCTAAAAAAATACTTAATTTTTCCAGACTTTTTTTGGCTGTTTGTTGCTTCAAAAAACTAAAAAGACAAGATATTCCTTCTCCAGGATATCCATCTCCTCTTGGAGATTGAAAGAAATATGGATCCTCTCCTTCAACTATTTCTTGATTGAAATAGTTTTTAAAGTCATCTTTGCTTTTGAAATTTTCCAAAGTAGTTTCTATTTTATTCTCCCACTCTATTTGCCAGTATGGTTTCGTCATTTTTTTATCCTCCATATTTCTCTCTCATGTTATTAACAAGTTTTCTTAAACCATCACTTACTTCTACATTATAAAAATCTGCTTCTCTTATTCTTTTAACTCTTTCAGGAAGTGCATCTCTTTGTTTCAAGCAGTAGTCTCGGATATCATTTAGTGCAGGAAGTTTTTCAACGAGTTTTCCTTCTTTTATTGTTAGTTTCAAGAGTGCTTCTCCATCAACAACTTCATCTTCTAACGCGATAATGTCTTTAACAAACTTTCCGTCAATATATTGTCTGTATATTTGTTTTTTTCCAGGCAGAGTTTGTTTTTCTTTGCTGAGTTTTATTTTTGGCTCTCCATCTAACTCTGCAAGTTTGTATACTCCTCCTATTGCAGGCTGGTCTTTTGACACAATCATATCCGTTCCTACTCCGAATGCATCTATTCGCGCTCCTTCATCTATCAGTCTTTCAATTTTGTACTCGTTCAAATCATTGCTTGCAGTTATTCTTATGTAGTTTAACGATTCCGCGTTGAATATTTCTCTAACTAATTTACTATCTTCAACAAGATCTCCAGAATCTAATCTTACTGCTCCTAATTTTTTACCTTTCTTTTCCAATTCTTTTGCTACTTTGACTGCATTGTATGCTCCTTTTATTGTGTCGTATGTGTCTATTAGCAGTGTTGCGTTATTTGGAAAAGATTCAACATATGCTTCGAAAGCTTCAATTTCTGTAGGAAATGCCATTACAAATGAGTGTGCATGTGTTCCTTTCACAGGAATGCCATATTTTCTTCCTGCTTCAACATTAGATGTTCCTACACATCCTGCTATGTATGCTGCTCTTGCTCCACTTATTCCTGCTTTAGTTCCATGAGCTCTTCTTAATCCAAAATCTATTACTGCTCTGTTTCTTCCTTTGTTTGCACTGTCAACTATTCTTGATGCTTTGCTTGCTGTTCTTACTGCGTCGTTTATTGTGGCTAATAAATAAGTTTCAATGAATTGTGCTTGGTCTAGAGGCGCAGTTATTCTTAGAATTGGTTCGTTGCCGAAAATTGGCGTTCCTTCTTTTACTGCATAAACATCTCCTGTGAATTCGAAGTCTTGCAAATAATTTAGAAATTTGTCGGTAAACAAATCCAGAGTTTTTAAGTAATCTATATCTTCTTTTTCAAACTTTAAATTTGTTAAGTAATCAACAACATCTTCTAATCCAGCTGCAATAAGGTACCCTCTGTCTTTAGGTAATGAACGTACAAATAAATCAAAGGTTGCAGTTTTATTTTGCATATCTTTGTCGTAGTATGCCTGCAGCATTGTCAACTGATACAAATCAGTTTCGAGAGTGCGGCTCATATTGCACCTCCAAGAACTTCTTTTGTTGTCAAGAATTTCACTCCCAAATCTTCAAACTCTTTGAAAGTTTCTTTAACTCCTTTAGGAGTAATTCCTTTTATCGCGTCAGTTACAACATAAATTTCTTTTACGTGTTTTACTAATCCTTTCACTGCTGCTTTTACGCAATAGTCTGTTGCTACTCCGTAAACAACTGCAACTTCAGGTTTTACAGCTTCCATTACTTTGTCGAAGTAAGGATTGGTTGTTACATCGTAAGATTGCTTTTCGAAGAAGATGCCTGGAGTTGTAAATCTCCAGTGTTCTTCTGAATCTTCTACTTTTGCATTCTTTCCAAATTCCTCTAATATTTTTTCTAAATTGGAGTCTTCAAATTCTACTTCGAGAATTTTTCCCTGAGGAGAATAATATCTTAGTGTAGGTTTTTGATTTTTGAGAGGATTTGTTATAAATCCTGGAATTACTTCTGACTCATCATCTTTTGTACCAATAAATTGAGTGCTGCCAATCTTTAATTGGCCTGGAGTTCCATCCATGCAATGCTCAGGAAATGGTCCACCGTATTTTGCCAGCTCTCCTTCTCTTTCTTTGTATTCTGGAGTTCCAAAGTGTCTGTCTGCTGATCCGAATACAGGAATTCTATAAAAGCAGGCGTGTCTTGTTAACAACTCAAGATCCCATTTTATTCTCTCAGCATCAGGAACATAAAGTGCTCCATTGCTGTTCATGAAATCGTTTTGTGTGTCTACGTCAAAAAATATTGTTTTTGTCATTTTATTTCCTCCGTTTAGTGTATTTAATACACTATTGTTTTGCTAAAAAAATTATCTATTTAGTCTTCTGAGTAACCAGCCTCCATCTTCATAGTATTGGGGAGAATCGAAAGTTTCCCTTCTAGCATATGCTTTTGGTTTGTCGTCGTTCCAATCTGGCAAATGCTCGATTTTTTGTTTTGTTTGTGTAGTATACTCTACTTTTCCGCAATAGTCGCAGATTCTTTTCCAGCGCAATTCTGTTTCTGCAGGAACATCCAGCGGTCCTCTCCAATCAGACCCCATCGTGCCAGGTTTATCTCCTTCAATCCTGTATGCTTCGCGATAGGTGTGATCTGGAATAGTTTCTCCAAATTTGTGCTGGCAGGATTTTACTATGTCGTCTAATCTCTTTTTGGTTTCTGAAAATGCTCTTTCTTTCGCTTCAACTTCGTTTCTTAGTTTTTGTATGTCTTGGTTCATTTTGTGCCTCTGCTCTTTCTCTCTCTATAGCACCTCTTAATAGTGTCTTTGAAACACTAATAGTATATAAACCTTTCGCTCCAAAATGAAAAAAATAGAAAAAAATGGGCCTGCTGAGCTTCCCACTGACCTTTTGCTAAAAGGTCAATCAAAAGCGCTCAAGTGGGATTTCACTTTGTTCAATCCCACGACAAAAACAAAAAAAATAAAGAAAAAAATGGGCCTGCTGAGCTTTGAACTCAGGACCTACGGCTTTCTTAGATTGAACCGCAAGTGGTCGTATAAGACCGTCGCTCTATTTCCCGCAACAAATGCTCCAGGCTGAGCTACAGGCCCGTATCCCTCTTCAGAATTGCTAGTCTATTTTAAACTTTTGCATGCGCCCACTGGGAATCCCACTGACCTTTTGCGAAAAGCTTTGAAAACAAAGTTTTCAAATGCCCTCGCCGAACAAGTTCGGCGTTGGTTCAATCAAAAGCGCTCAAGTGGGATTTTCGCTTTGCTTCAATCCCACGACAAAATATTGATCTCTTAATAATCATGCGCCCACCGGGAATCGAACCCGAACCTCAACCTTGGCAAGGTTGCATTCTACCATTGGACCATGAGCGCGAGTTAGTAATTGGTCAGTTGTAAGTAGTTAGTAGACATCGATTTCATAATCGACCACAGACCACTAACTACAGACTAATGACCACAATGGACCCGACCGGATTCGAACCGGTGACCTTCTCCGTGTAAGGGAGATGTCATACCGCTAGACCACGGGTCCAAAAGTATGTTGTAATTAGTAGTTTGTCGTTAGTGGTTTAAAAAGATTTGTGATGCACCAATTCAAGAAAGTCCTTTACAGGATGTAAAGTATCATAAGGAATTATCACATCAGACATATTGTACAGTTCTAATAAATTTGGAGCTGAAGAATAATTATCTTCCTTAGCCATCAAATGATGCGCTAAAAAAACAGATACATCTGACGCTTGAAACATATATTTGTCGTGCATGGAATCTCCTATTGCGATTATTTTCGCATCGTTGCAGAAAATTCCGAATTCTTCTACTTTATCTTTTTTAGTAATTGGAGTTACATCTAAAGAAACTCCTTGAACTGTTCCGTCAGGCTTGAAATTGAGTTCACAGCCGTAGATATTATCGAATACTCCTGCAAATTCTGTGCGAGATAAGGCATATTTGAAGCCGTAAGTTAATGCGGCAAGTTTAATTTTTGATTCCTCTCCATTTAATTCATTGAAATACTCTTTAACTGTGGTCCACCCACTTCTCAATGGAATAGAATTTATCGCGATATGAATGTGTTCTCTTTTTAATTTCTCTTGCCTATATTTTTCAACATTTCCTGTTGCGAGTTTTAGTGCAAGAAAATTTGCATTTGGTTCAGAAACATCTTTTCCATATTTTTCAAAATTAGCTCTGCATTCTCTTCGGGATTCTTTGCTCAAAAGCCATTCTATAGCTCCCCATCCGCTGTATATTTTCTGAGTTTTTTCATCAGAAGGATGATTTGAAAGAATGTCTTCCTTATCTATTGTTTTTCCTGTTTTTGATTCTATTTGATTCAGCACATCAGTTAATTCTTTTCTATCCAATCCTCTGCTTAGAGTTCCGTCAAAATCAAAAATAACTGAGAAATTATCAAAATTAAGAAGTTTTCTCGCTTCTTTTTCCGAGCAGGTGAAAATTATTTTTCCAAGATTGCCTAATATTGCTTGTTCATTAAATTCTGGCAAATATATTATGTTATCTTTCATAGGAGTTAACTTATTTACTCTCGGTTTTAAAAACGTTGTGACATATGTATCTATGCAAGTAATTAAAAAGGCAGTTTTAAATATCTGAACGTCAATACTCTTGTTATGGAAGATAAAATCCTTCAAATTATTGTTGACCAAAATGAAATAAGTTGGAAAGCGATGATTTTTGATCTGGTTAAAAGTGAAGGAATGAATCCGTGGGATGTTGACATAGGTCTTATTGCTCAAAAATATATTCAAAAATTAAAAAATTACAAAGAGCTAGATTTAAAAATGAGCGGCAAAGTTCTGCTAGCATCAGCAGTTCTTCTGAGAATGAAATCAAAAAGGCTTCTTGATGAAGATTTAAGCGAATTCGACAGGCTGCTAGCGTCAACAGAAGTTACTGAAGAACAATTCTACGATTCATTAGAACAAGAGCTCGCTAAAGGAGAAAAATTAGCAGTTTCAGAAAATTTTGAGTTGCTGCCAAGAACTCCTCAGCCAAGAAAAAGAAAAGTATCAGTATACGATCTTGTACTGGCTTTAGAGAAAGCTTTAGAGGTCAAAAAAAGAAGATTAGATAGAAATGTTCCTCTAGAATTAAAAATGCCTCAAAGAAAATTTGACATAACTTCAGCCATGACTAACGTGTTCGGCAGAATAATTGATTTCTTCAAAATTGCTGGAGAAAAACTTACATTTTCAAAATTGGCGAACTCAGATAAAAAAGAAGATAAAGTTTACACATTTATTCCACTTCTTCATTTATCCAATCAAGAAAAAGTTGAATTAAAGCAGGAGAAAAATTTTGGAGAAATTGAAATCATTCTTAAAGAGGAGGTTGAACAAAATGAATCTAACAAAAAATGAAAAAGAATATCTTTTGAGTGTTATAAAAAAGGAATTAGCTCATTTAAAGAAAGATGAGAAGACTGTTCTTTTTGAAAACGCAGGATTTCTAAAAGCAGAACAAGAATATGAAAGCTTTTTAAAGGAATTAATAAGAAAGATGGCTTGATATGACTAAAGAAGAAAATCAAAAGAAAGCACAGCAGAAGTACATGGAGCTTCAAATGTTTGATTCTCAATTGAAGCAGATACAACAACAAGTGCAGACTTTAGAAAATCAAGCTGTTGAAGTAGAAATTATTATTGAAGGATTGGAAGGAATGAAACAAGTCGGCAGCGGAAGCGAAATATTAGTTCCTTTAGCAAATGGAATATTTGCAAAAGCAAAATTACTTGATTCAGAAAACTTGATAGTTAATATAGGAAGTAACACTGCCGTAACTAAAAAAGTTGACAGTACAAAAGATATGATGACTTCTCAAGTGCTCGAAATTAGAGCAGCTCAAGAGCAACTGAGCGCGCAATTTAACATAGTTCTGGAGAAAGCACGTCAAACTGAAGTTGAAATGCAAGAATTAGTGAAGTAAAATGTTCAAATTCTTAAAAGAAAAAATCAAAGGTGCGCTTTCAATATTTTCTGAGAAAGTGGAGGATGCAGAAGTTAAAAAAGAGGAAATTAAAGAAGAAATTTTAGAAGAAAAGCAAATTGAAAAACAAGTCACTGAACCAGTTCAAATAAAAAAACATGAAGAAAAAATAGTTTTAGAAGTTAGAGAAGAAACTCCAAAAGTAAAAGAAATTAAGCAAGAAAAAGTAGAAATTATTGAGAAGAAAGAAAAAAAGGAAGAAGTTAAAGTCATTCCAAATAAAGAAGAAACAGTCGAACAAAAATCTCCTGAGAAGAAAGGCTTTTTCGCTAAAATTGCAGAAAAAATAACAACTACAAAAATATCTGAAGAAAAATTTGATGAATATTTCTGGAGCTTAGAATTAGCACTTTTAGAAAGCAACGTTGCAGTTGAAGTGATTGAGAAAATAAAAAATGATTTAAAAAAAGAATTAACTGAGACACAGATTTCAAGAGGTAAAGTTGAAGAAACAGTTCTCAACTGCTTAAAAAAATCTCTCTCAGAATTATTCATTGAAGAAAAATTTGACTTGATAAGCATGGCTAAAAAGAAAAAACCTTTCGTGATTTGTTTTGTTGGAATAAATGGCTCAGGAAAAACAACTACTCTTGCTAAAATGGCGAAATATTTTCAAGATAGAAAATTAGGGGTGGTTATGGCTGCAGCAGATACTTTTAGAGCTGCTGCGATAGATCAATTGCAAATTCATGCAGATAAATTAGGAGTCAAACTAATTAAGCACGATTATGGCGCAGATGCCGCTGCTGTTGCATTTGATGCGATAAAACATGCTGAAGCTAAACAAAAAGATGTTGTGTTGATAGATACTGCAGGAAGATTGCACAGCAATTCTAATTTAATAGAAGAAATGAAGAAAATAACTCGAATTGCAAAGCCAGACTTAAAAATATTTGTTGGTGAAAGCATAACTGGAAATGATTGTATTGAGCAGGCGCAAAAATTCAATGAAGCGATAAATATTGATGGCATAATTCTTTCAAAAGCAGATATCGATGAAAAAGGTGGAGCAGCATTATCTGTTAGTTTTGTAACAAAAAAACCAATTTTGTTCTTAGGAACCGGACAGGAATATTCTGATTTAGAAGAGTTCAGCAAGGAAAAAATATTGAAGAATTTAGGTCTTTAGATAAAGAGTTCTATTTCAGTTAACTTTTGAGTGTTTTATTTACATCGTTCAAAAGTTAACTTAGCTGAATTTTTGTCTATTTTATGTATACAACTCGAGAATTCAGCTTCATAATGTTTAAAAAGTCGAATTGTCCTCATATACTGCTTATGACTAATAAAGAAGGTGTTGAAGCTAAGGTTGAAGAAGCAATAAGACAGTATTGTGGTCCGCAAGAAGTTTGCAGAGCTACAGAACTACTTCCTGATTTCTTAGAGATAAAAAGCAAAGGAGATACTTTTGTAAGAACTGATTTTTATAATAATGGACAGATAGATGCAAGATATTATGAAGTAATGGCTGGAAAACACGGTCGTGTTTCAAAGTATTTGAATGCTATTCCTGATAAAACTCATCTTAGAGTAACATTAATATGCAAAGATGATGCTTGTATTTTAACTACGTTAGCTAAACGAGGGGATAAAATATTTATTAATTTAGTTAACAAAGAACACATTAGTGCAATGTATCTTGGAAATGATTGTGAGAAAGCAAAAACAGAGTATGAGTTTTTAGTTAGGTCAATACATTCAATTTTGGGGGAGTGAAATATGACAAAATTTTTGATGTGCAAACCAACACATTTGCATGAGATTTCTTACCAAATAAATCCATTCATGAAAAAAGGAGAAAAGATTGATAATTCTCTCGCTTTAAAACAACATTCTAATTTAGTCAAGATTTTGGAAGAGAATGGTGCAGAAGTAGAGTTCCTTGAACCTCAGGAAGGTTTAATAGATATGATTTTTACTGCAAATGCAGGAATAGTCTATGGCGATAAATTCATTCTTCCAAATTTTAAGCATGCTGAACGAAGGTCTGAAGTACAACATTATATGGAATGGGCAAGAGAACAAGGGTATGAAGTTGTTAGTTTACCCACTGATGTTTTTTTTGAAGGACGAGGAGATGTAACTTGGATTGATGACAAAAACATGTTTTTAGGATTTGGAGAAATGAGAACTAATTATGAGGCAATCGATGCTCTACAAAAAGTAATGCCCAATGTTAATATAATTCCTTTGAGGTTGGTTGACGAAAGATTTTATCATTTGGATACTTGTTTGCAAGTATTAAATAATCGAGAATTTCTTTATTATAAAAAAGCATTTGATGAATTGAGCGTCAAAAAAATAGAGAAAGAAGCTTCGCAAAAGTTTACTTTAGCTGAAGATGAAGCTTTAACATATATTTGTAATTCAATAAAGTTTGGCAATAAGTTAGTTGCAGATAAATGCAGATGGGTTTCAGAAAGTTATCTGAATTACGAAGGTTATCAAGTTCAACAAGTTGATTTATCCGAACTAAGAAAAGGCGGCGGGAGCGCTAGATGTATGGTTTTGGAGATTGGGTAGTGGGGTGTTTGTAGTTAAAACACTCCCTTGTTTTTCTGGAGAAGATTTTTGTTTTCATTGTTGAGGTGGAAAGTTCAGGGAATCTTGTTGATTTAAATTAGCAAATTATTTATACTGTTTAAAAATAAGCTAATTTATGTTGCCTAAACTTGAGAATGAATTAGACATTGAGATTTTTGGATTAATGCAAGAAATAGAACTGCTAGAACTGTTTAAACCGATTAGCGATAACAACTTAATAAAACTAAATGAATTATATGCATCTTTAGTGACAAAATTCCAAGTAAAATTGGCAAACGCAGTATTAAACCTTGCAAATCTTGAAAAGGAACTCCCAAAAACCATTGAAAAAAGAGGAAAAAAGGGCTTCGACTATACTAACGTTGACAATTATGGTCACGATGCTTTTTGTTGGAACGTTAGAAATACAAGAGTTGAAGGCGTTAAAGAAAGTTATATTAATGACATGATATCTGCTGCAAAAAAACACAAACTAGAAAAAATCAAAAGATTGCAAAAAGATATGTGGGAAACAATCCGCGCATTTAGGGACGAAGATTATCGCAGGAAATATTGAATTCAGTTAACTTAAATAAACCGTCCTTTCTCCCTCCAAACAATCCTGCCTTGTTAAAATCAATCAATAACCAAACAATTCCCTCTTTCAAAACAGCAGAGTATTCTTCCTGAGCACTGGACATCTATGGCCGCCAAGTATATAAATATGGACTTCTTTGAAATATTTTATGGACAAGCAAATAATAACTAAGCTGCACAAGACTTTCGAAGACTTTGCAAATAATAAAAATGGAATAGAATTCTGGTTTGCGAGAGATTTGCAGAAGCTTTTAGGGTATGATAAATGGGAGAATTTTGTTAATGTAATAGAAAAAGCGAAGGTTGCATGTAAGAACACTGGTCACGAGGTAAATGATCATTTTCCTGAGGTCAGGAAAACGATACCAATGCCTAAAGATGCAACCAAAGAAATAGATGATTATAAACTTACTAGATACGCTTGCTATCTGATAGCTCAAAATGGAGATCCTAGAAAAGATGAAATTGCATTTGCACAAAGCTATTTTGCAATTCAGACAAGAAAACAAGAATTAATTGAGCAAAGAATTGCACTTCAAGAAAGATTCGAAGCTAGAAACAAACTTACAGCATCCGAAACAGAACTATCTAAGCTAATTTATGAACGAGGAGTAGACGACAAAGGATTTGCAAGAATAAGAAGCAGAGGCGACGAAGCTTTATTTGGAGGAAAAGACACTAAAAATATGAAGTTAAAGCTAAACATTCCTCCGAATAGACCAATTGCTGATTTTTTGCCAACTGTAACTATTGCTGCTAAGAATTTTGCAACAGAAATAACTAATTTCAATGTAAAACAGAATAATTTGAATGGCGAAGTGAAAATAACAGATGAGCACGTAAAAAACAACAAAGAAATGAGGAGTGTTTTAGCAAAAAACAACATTGTTCCAGA
>CAYHXI010000013.1:16503-19884 GCA_964360565.1 uncultured Methanosarcinales archaeon
TCATACCATCCTGATGCAGTTATTGAAGTTCCTTCTAAAACATTTGTGGTTAAAGAATCAAAAACACAAGAGTGCGGATTTTTCAAGATGTCTCTGCTAACTAGAGGCTCTTCAGTGTATTCCAAAATTCCTTTTAATTTAGCCTCACTTATTTTTTTAAACAAAGCATTAACTTGTGCTACGTCTGTTTTTTTTTCAACTTCGCAGACTAAAGTAACATAGCTTCCGCATACTACTGGAACTCTTAAAGCGAAGCCGTCGAGTTTTCCTTTCAATGCAGGAATTACTTCTGCAACTGTTTTTGCCGCTCCGGTTGAAGTTGGAATTATGCTTACTGCTGCACTTCTAGCTCGTCTTAAATCTTTATGCGGAGCATCAACTAACTTTTGGTCTGCTGTGTAAGAATGTGCAGTTATCATAAATCCATGTTTTATTTTGTATGCCTCATTTAAAACTTTCACTATCGGAGCCAGAGCATTTGTCGTGCATGAAGCATTGCTGATTATGTTATGCTTAGATTTATCATAAATTTCATTATTCACTCCAGTAACTAAAGTAACATCTGCATTTTTTGAAGGCGCACTAATCAAAACTTTTTTTGCTCCTGCAGTTAAATGTTTAGCTGCTCCTTCTCTGTCTGTGAAAAATCCTGTGCTTTCTACAACAACATCAATATTTAATTTCTTCCAAGGAAGTTTTTCCGGCTCTTTTTCAGTATAAACTTTTATTTTTTTGCCATCAACTATTAAAGCATCCGAAGTAAAATCAACTTTGCCAGGAAATAATCCATAAACTGAATCATACTTTAAAAGATGTGCCAGAGTTTTTGTGTCTGTTAAATCATTTACTGCAACCCATTCAATTCTTGGATCTTTATATCCTGCTTGAAGCACTTGTCTTCCTATTCTTCCAAATCCATTAATTGCCACTCTTATTTTTTGCATGAAACACCTCTCTTAGTTTGTAGTAAGTGGTGGGTAGTCTGTAGTGTCGATCTACAATCCACTGACTATTGACCACAGACTACTTTTCACTCCGACAATTTTAATATCGAATCGTGAGCTTTAACTGTGTCTTTTTGTTGAATATAAATGAAAAATGATGGCGGACAGATTATTATTTCATGTATGTTGATATTTGCTAAAGAAAGTTCATCTGCAATTCTTGCAAGTACTCCTTTAGTCATTAGCGCAACTTCAGAAACTCGTACGGTTATCTCGCTTAAGTCCTGCTCTATTTTTTCGATTTCTTGAGCTAAAAATATTGATTTAAAGTGATTTAAATTAGGAGATTCAACAATTATTTTTACTTCTTGATCTCCAGATGCCAATTTAAAATTTGGAGAATTGTTTGTTGAACAAATCTTTTTGAAAAATTCTCGTGAAGAGAGCGAAAGTGTGATGCATGCCATGTTGTTTTTTGTAGAAACTATCGAATCATTGAATACACTCAGCAGAGCTTTTTCTTCTTCTATAAATTTTTCTTGTCCTTCAAATCTTCTTATTGCAGATATAACTGCATCTAGAGAAGTTGGAAGAGTGTGTTTTTTTATAATATATTTGGCTAACGCTCTTACGTTTATCAATTTTCTATTCAAATCTTTTTGTATGGCTAAATCTGTTTGAATTATTTTCCAAACAGTTTGGTTGATGTTTAACATAGATTTTTTGGTCATAATAGACACAAAAACCTCTTTATATATAAAAACTTAACGCAATTTGTCAAAGTGTTTAAGAATGTGAATGTCTATATTAGAGCTTTTGTCAGGAGTGGTGAAGGAATTAGTTAAAATAGTTAAAATAGTTAAAAGAGTGAAAAAAGATGAAACTGACCAGACTACTGAGAGAAGCACAAGAAAAGTCTAAATGCAGCTCTAATGCTCTTAGCGAGGCATATAAAACAATATTAGGCATGTTTAGTCATCCTGACCATTTTTCTTCTTATTTAAGAGACGAGTTGAAGGGAGTTAGAGCTCAATCTCATTTTAAACATGGAAAAGAGGAACTTGACGCTCTTGAAAAAATAGTGGAAGATTTAAACTTATTAAATGCCATTTTAAACAATTCTCAGGTTAAAAATAAATACGGCGAACTACCTAATTTTAAACAAGAATTGAATCAAAATATTGCAGATTATACTTCACAATATCAAGAATCTAGGAAAAAAATAAGTGAGTTGGTGAAAAGCGCAGACTCACCTAAAAAAAGTATGGAAGATGTTGTTAAAATCGCAAGATATTTGTGTGATGTGCTTGAAAAAGAGAAATACTCAGATAGTATATTAGCAGTACTTTCATTAAGGTTGGCAAACACTAGAGAAGCAATGAAAGTTTTTAATGAAGAGTATGCTGATAAAATAAGAGAAAAAAAATATTCTGAAAGAAAAGATGCTTCACTTCCTCAAATAGACTCTTTAAATGATTTTATACGCGGCTCTGATTTTGAAGCGACACAGACTAATTTCTCTCTAGATTTTCAAACCAAAAAAGTTTCGAAACAGGGAATTACTTTTGGAGGGTATGAAGTTAGAGCAGTTATGAGAAAACAAATTGATAAATCGGTTAGTTATTCTACTCAAGATACGCTTAAGTTAGATTCCGAAATAACTCCTTTAAAAAATCTTGAAAAAACAGATTATGATTTGTTGAGAGCGGGTAATAAAACAAAGATTTTCAGATTAAGAAATGAGGAATTTTTGAATGAATTAGAGAAAGTAGTGCATGTACTTTCGCAAGCGTTTGAATTAAGACTTCCCAGGCATGAAGTCTCTAAAATCTTATCTCAGCAGACTAAACTATCATATGACGATTTAGTAAATCCTGATACTGACTATTTTAAATTAAAAGGAGAAAATTATTCTCTTGCAGTCGGAGTAAAAGCAAAAGGAAAACCCAACGATCATAAAGTTTGTGTAAGTTTGGAGTATAGAAAGTTTTAAAATTTTTCAATGTTTTTTTTTACATCAACTTTAAATTCCCAGTTACTTTATCAATCTTCTTTTCATCATCTGGACCTATTGCTAAGCAGGTTGTTGTTCCTGCGGGAATTTCAGTGTGGCCTGCGTCAACAATGAGCGCGGAAACTAAGTTTGCATCTTCTGCTTTTCTTTTGTACAACAAAAGTTCATCCAAATTTTCAACCCTTAAAACAGATTTTTTCATTCCTTGATTATGCCAATTAGTTACGTCTTCTTTATTGCTCTTAAGCAAAGCATCAACTGAAGCATGAGCAACTTGAGAGCTGGCTTTGCCTAGTGATAATTTAAGATCTTTTCTTAAAAGTATGACTTGTTTGTACTCTTTCATGTTGATTAAGAAATAATTGAAGTTTTTAAACTTAGCGAATTCCACTAGTTTTATACTAGTGGTTTACTGCGTGAACC
>CAYHXI010000014.1:0-17002 GCA_964360565.1 uncultured Methanosarcinales archaeon
ATACCAACACAAGAAAAAATCGCTTCATTACTCTAAGGAGCTAAACACGTACGGTTTACGAAGCGTTTGTACACAACAGTTAGTTTTTTAAATTCTATATCTTTTGTTAAGTATCTGGTGAACAAAATGAACATAGACCAAAAACTTGCATTAATAAAACGCAACACCGCAGAAATAATAAGTGAAGAAGAATTAAAAAATCTTTTAGCTAAAAAGAAAACTCCAGTTGTTTATTTAGGAACTGCAGTAACTGGAAGACCACATATTGGTTATTTTGTTTGGGCGCTTAAAATGTCAGACCTTTTAAGAGCAGGATTTAAAGTTAAAGTTCTTTTGGCAGACATTCACGGAGCATTAGATAATACTCCTTGGCCTTTGTTAGAAAAAAGATACAACTATTATGAATTAGCCATAACGGGTTTATTTGAAGCTTTAGGAGCGGACTTATCTAAACTAAGTTTTGTAAAAGGCTCTGATTTTCAATTAAAGAAAGATTACATTTTTGACGTGCTAAAAATGGCGACATTTACAACAGTGCATGATTGTTTAAAATCTTCATCAGATGTTGTAAAGCATGGCGACAATCCTAAACTTGCAGGACTAATATATCCTATCATGCAGTCTCTTGATGAAGAATATCTTGGAGTTGATGTTCAATACGGTGGAGTTGACCAAAGAAAAATTTTAGTATTTGCAAGAGAAAACATGCCAAAATTAGGATACAAATCTAGAATAGAATTAATGACTCCTTTAGTTCCAGGACTAATGCCTGGAGGAAAAATGTCAAGTTCAGTAAAAGGCTCTAAAATAGATTTAATAGATTCTCCTGCAGAAGTTACTTCTAAAATTGGAGCAGCACATTGTGAAGCAGGAGTTGTAGAAAATAATGGTGTGTTGGCATTTTTGAAATATGTAGTAATGGTTCTAAAACAGGACAGAAATGAAGAATTCTTAGTTGAAAGGCCGGAAAAATTCGGAGGCAATCTAATCTACAAGAATTATGAAGAAATAGAGAAAGATTACATTGCAAAAAAACTGCATCCGATGGACTTGAAAGCTGCACTGGCAAAAGAAATAAACAAACTCTTAGAGCCAATCAGAAAAAAATTTGTTGGAAAAGAACAAATTATTAAAGAAGCGTATCCGGAACAGGAAGTAGTCAGTGGAAGGTAGTTTGTAAGGAGAGGATTTTCTAGAAGTTTAAGAAAAGAGAAGATTGAGAGAATTTTAAAGTTCTAACTTTTCCTGTACAAAAAGTTTATATATGCGCTTCAAAATATGTGTTGTAGTGGTTAAAATGACTGAAAACAATCAAACAAAAACAGTTGCTGGGAAACTTGAAAATAGTTCGCACTCCGTAAGTGCTGATTGCCTTTTCCAGAGATTATCAAAATCTTAAGCTAATTTTATTAAGTTTATCTAAAGAAAGACTGAATCGAAAACAAAAGAAAATATTGCATTATTTGTACAATACAAAAATAATTATTAATGTTACTAATCTCGTTCATAAGCTTTCTATTGAATTAAATTGCTCTAAATCTGCTTTGTGGAACAATTTAAATTCTCTTAAAAAATACGGATTGATAAATTATTCTTCTCTGCATAATAAAGGGCTTCCTGTCAAACTAACCAGTATTGGAAAAATAATCTCTAAAGAATTAGAGGAGGACAAAAATGATACAAAAATTAGGAATTAGATTAGAAGTTTTAAGACCTCAGGAAAACGAGGCAGATAAACACAAAACTAAAGAATTGATAGATTCATTTTACGATGTGGCACTAGATGCGTTCAGTAAATGGTTGCCCAGAGAAGCAATAGAATCTAGAACTGCTGATGCTTCGTGCGTGATTGCACTTTACAAAGACAACAGAGTGGTTGCTTACGCAGTTAATGATTTGTTAACTTTAGCAGGTCATGAAGTGAATTATTACGCAAGTGGATTTATTAGAAGAGAACTACAAGGCAATGGTTTGTATTCATACTTGAATATGCTAAGGCAGCAACTTTTACCTGCAGATCATGTTATGACTCGTACGCAAAACCCTATTGTTTATAGAGAATTTAAGAAATTATGCGATAAACTAAGATATACTTTAGATCCTAAAAATGGCACAGTTTCAAATCTTGCCATAGAACTGGCCAGAGAATTTACTCCTGAAGTAGAAAGCAATATGGTTGTAAGAGGAGTATATTGGAATCGGTCACTAATGGATGATACTCCTGAACCTAAAAGCGAGCTGGAAAGGGAAGTATGGAAAAATATAAACCTTAATAATGGTGACGCAGTAATACTTGTAGGATCAAAGACATGAAACACTTCGATTACTATTCAAACACAGAATTGATAGACAATTGTTCTGATATAGATGCATTACTGAAACTCAAAAAACCAACTATCTTTAAAATAAAAGGCAAAGATAATTCTAAAGCAGTGTTAATATCTGTTTTGCTACATGGCTCTGAACCTTGCGGTTTTAGAGCCATTCTAAGAGAAATTAACGAGCATAAGCAAGAATACAATTTAGATGTTTATTTCT
Organism: uncultured Methanosarcinales archaeon; assembly: GCA_964360565.1. GTDB lineage: Archaea > Nanobdellota > Nanobdellia > Woesearchaeales > ARS49 > CAYHXI01. The sequence continues at coordinate 2,539 of CAYHXI010000014.1, forward strand.
TAGTTGGAAACGTAAACGCTGCTAAAATAAAACCATATTTTACCAACAGATTATATCCTGAAGGAGAAAATTTTAACAGGATCTGGATAGAAGAACCAAAAACTGAAGATGAAAAAATAGCTCATTCAATTTATGAATTTCTAGAAAATTTGCCATTAATAGCAGTTTTAGATTTACATTCATTTACTTCTAAAAAATAATGCACCACACTGCATTCTTTCTTATGATGATGAACAAACTCTCGGATTAGCAAGAAATATGGTGCAAAACATTCTTTTAATGGATCTTTCAGCAGGAGCATTAATACAAAAAACAGGTAAAGAAATTCCTTCAATAGTCCTAGAATGTGGCACAAACCAAACAAAAGAAGCAGATAACCTCGCCTTCGAATCTCTACAAAAATTCTTCATAAAAACAAACACTAAAGAAGGAACTATTACTAACTTGCCAAGTAAATTACTTTCTGAATGCTTTAACATAAAAATAAAAAAAGAAAGCTCAATAACTTGGTCTGACAAAAAAGATGAAACTAAAGAAATAACTCTAAGAAAAGACATTGAACAATTAAATCTAATGGAAATTCAACCGACAGATTTTTTAGGATGGACAAACAATCTAGACCATCTTATACTCAAAAACAAGAACGGAACTATAGCCCCAAAAAAACTATTTGAACTCGAAGAAGGAAAGATAACCCTCAGAGACAAAGCAATACTAAATTTACTATCAACATCGGAATTCATAATCAAAGAAAGCGGATTCTACCTATTCAAAAAAATAACAACAATATAACTCAAAAAAGCAAAACACCCGTAAAAACAAAAGCGATTTTAATCAAATCGAAAAAGTTCAGATGCCATCCTTTTTCCCTCCAACTTCTTCAAACAATACTGCCTAGAATAATTCGATTTTTCACTCGACAATCCTGCATTGCACAACATTAGAATATCGTTTTGTTGGAGCCGCCAAAACGATACCTATGCCTAAAGGCGCAGTAAAAAAAATAGTTTTAAATACATCATAATTCACACACATGCCATGAGCGAAATAGAACAAATCAAAGAGCGAAACAAACGCGTCGAAGCAGATAAAGCTTGGGAGACGAGCAAAACAAGACGAGCAGTAATTGCTTTAATGACTTATGTTGTAATCGTGATATTCTTGTGGACTATTAATGCTCCAAATCCTTTTGTAAATGCAATAGTGCCAACAGTTGGTTTTATTTTATCGACGCTAACTTTACCGTTCTTTAAGAAAGTTTGGTTAAAGTATTTCTACAAATAATAATTCGCAAAAAAAGATTTAAATAATTTTAACAGTATTTATCAAACGCTTTCTTCAAATCAGCGCTGATTTCTTCAGAAGTTCTTCCCTCGATACTGCTTCGTTCAATCATCGAAACAACTTCGCCGTCTTTAAATAATGCAATTGAAGGAGAAGAAGGAGGATAATTTTTAATGTATTCTCTTGCTTTCATTGTTGCTTCTTTATCTTGGCCTGCAAATACAGTGAATAATTTCTCTGGTTTTTTACTATTCTGCAATGCAAATTTCACTGCAGGCCTAGCATTGCCAGCAGCACAGCCGCAAACTGAATTAAAAACTAATAATACCGTTCCTTTTTTTTCATTTAAAGCCTGTTCTGCTTCTTGAGATGTTTTTAATTCTTTAATTCCTAAAGAAGTTAACTCTTCCCTCATTTGTTCAACCGTAAACATTCCGTGCATGAACTTTTAATAGATTAAGATGGTTTATATACTTTTGGTTAATTTACCCATTCTAAATATTCAGGATAAATTCTCAATTTCACTCAACAATCACTCATTGAAAACCTCAGAGATTTATTCAGCGCCGAAAATCTTCCGCTTTTTCCGCATGTTTTCCGGCGGTTTAAAAGCAAAAAACATTTTTTTCCGGTGTGAACCGCAAATCTTTCGGTTTAGCCGAAAAGTTTGCGGAATTTCTTGGCAAAGACATTTTAATGGTGCTTTAAAATAAATTTCTATGCAAAACGAACAAATCAGAGGCTATTCATCTGTTCTAACAAACATCAAAGAAATAATTAGAACTGCAAGATATCATGCTTTTACTGCAGTTAATACTGAAATGCTTAAGGCTTACTTTGAAATAGGCAGAAATATTGTTGAGGAAGAGCAAAAAGGAAGAGAAAGAGCAGAATATGGTGAGAAATTAATAAAGCGGTTATCGAAAGATTTGTCTAATGAATTTAGAAAAGGATACAGCATCAGTGCTTTAAAAAATATGAGAAAATTTTATATTATCTACAAAAATCAAATAGGCCAGTCAGTGACTGGCTTATTCTATAAAATCACTTGGACTCACTATTGTGAGCTTATTAAAATCCCTGACGAAGCTAAAAGGAGATATTTTGAGAAATACGCAGTTCAAGAAAACCTAAGTGTCAGAGATCTAAAAAGACAACTTTATTCTCTGCATTACGAACGTCTTTTGCTAAGTAAAGATAAGAAGGCATTAATTGAATATGAACAAAAGAAAAATACTCCAACAAAACCTGAAGAGCTAATAAAAGATCCCTACATTTTGGAATTTTTAGACTTGGACGAAAAATGTACATACACTGAAAAAGAATTAGAAACAAGCATACTTGACAATCTCCAAAAATTCTTGCTCGAACTAGGACAGGGATTTACGTTTGTTTCTAGGCAGAAAAGATTCACTATAGACAACGACCATTTTTACATTGATTTGCTTTTTTACAATATATATTTGAGATGCTATGTAGTCATAGAACTCAAAAATGCAAAATTCAAACATGAAGATGTAGGACAAATTAATTTTTATCTCAACTATGTTAAGAAAGAGCTGAACAAAGAAGAAGATTGCGAGCCAATTGGAATTTTGCTTTGCACAGAAAAAGATAAAGTACAAGTGGAGTACGCAACTGCAGGAATGCAAAACAAACTCTTTATCTCAAAATATAAAACATATCTGCCAAGCAAAGAAATATTAGAGAGAGAAGTGAGAAAATTACTTTGAACCACACACCAACTATTCCCACTCCCTCAACTCAGCTTTTTTGCCTTTAATATACGCGTAATTCAGCTGCTTTGAAGTTTGTTCATCCAAAATTTTTTTGTCTTTAATTATAGGAGTCCAAGTTCCAGTATTAATATAGTGTTCGTGCTCTTCTGCTTGATGAGTATGACCAAAAAAAACAGTTTCGACATCAAGAAGTTTTCTTATTTTTTCAGCAGCTCTTAAATAAACAGGTTCGCGCATGAAATGTTCTTTAAATGAGCGCCAAAGAAAATGCCTCGATTCGAGAACTGTTGGCAAGTGTAAGTCATCTATTTTCATCAAAATATCAAAAGGAATCTTTGTTTTCTGAGAAAGTTTTGACATCGCAGAATAATGCTTTCTTTGAACTTCTCTAATGTGCTCTTTTTTGTGAGTAAGAATTCTAGATTTGTTCCAAGTTTTAAAAACCATTGGAAAATACTGAAACAAAACTCTCAATATTAGCTGTGGTTTGTGCCTCATCATCCAAAACAAATATTTTGTCGGAGGCTTTATGTTGTCCGCATAAGGATCTTTAGTTTCTAAAACATTAAACAAGTATCTGCAGTAGAACGACCCCAAAGGAAGCTCCAACTGATCTTTTAGAAATGGAAGAACAGGATATAAAAGATTGCAAAAACTATTTACTGAATCATACTGCTGTCCGTGCTCAATGTAAAATCTTTTTGGCTCATAAATAAACCAATTGTAAAATTTTATGCTGCCAGATATATTTTTTCCAGCAATAGATGAAAGCTCAGAAATAAAACGTTTTCTAACTTCAGGCCAATAAAAATCGATATCATGATTTCCATAAACAATATGAATTTTGTTCTTCTTTGCAAATTTTGCAAGAGATTCATAAAAAAGTTTATGATTTTTTATGGCCTGCGAAACTTTCCATGCAGATTTTTTCGGCTCAGTGTTAAGTCCATAAATTTTTTCAGTTTGAGAAGGATCAAAATTATCTGGAGTGTCAACAATCTGCAAAAAATCTATCAGGTCTCCATTAATGACCAGTTCGCAGTCTTTATAGTGCTCTAATAATTCAGAAAATTCTTTATCGTAGAAGAAATCCTCTCTAGGAGAAAGTATACCTTCACCCATGTGCAGATCGCTTATCATTATGACTTCGTTTTTCACAACAGAGGTATTGTTCTTGGACTTTTTTAATGTTGCGAATGAAATTCATCAAAAGATTTATATTAACGACTAACGACTAACTAATGAATTACTAACAAAAAGAGGCACACGATGAAAACAGACATAATCATAAGTTTAGGAGGAAGCATAATTGTTCCTGAAGATATAGATATCGATTTTCTAAAAAGGTTTAGACAATTAATAATCACTCAAACTAAAACAAAAAGATTCTTCATAATCTGCGGAGGAGGAAGAACGTGTAGAAAATATTTGAATGCTGCAGCAAAAATAACTAAACTTGATTCTGAAGACTTAGATTGGCTGGGCATTCATTCAACAAGACTAAATGCACATTTGTTGAGGACCATTTTCAGAAAATATGCATATCCTAAAATAGTCAAAAATCCAACTGAAAAAGTAAAAACAAATAAAAAAGTAATCATTGCAGCAGGATGGAAGCCAGGGTGCAGTACAGATTATGATGCTGTTTTGTTAGCTAAAGCACATGGAATTAAAACCATAATAAATCTGAGCAATATTGATTACGCATACGACAAAGACCCTAGAAAATTTCCCGGAGCCGAACCGATATTAAGAACAGATTGGAAAACATTCAGAAGTTATCTTCCTAAAAAATGGGATCCTGGGCTTAATTCTCCTTTTGACCCAATCGCCAGCAAAGAAGCTCAGAAATTAAAACTAAAAGTAATAATTGCAAACGGAAGAAACATAAAAAATTTGAAAAACATTTTTGAAAACAAAGATTTTAAAGGAAGTATAATAGAATGAACTATATGAGAACAAAATTAGTGTTTTTGGGAGTTGTATTATTGCTTTTAGCTTCTGCTGTTGGAGCATCTTCAATTTATGATTCTTTAAGCACACAAATAAAATTAAATTCTACATACATAACTGAAATAATTCAAAAAGATTTTCAATCGCAAACAGAAGAAATAATTGCAGAAATTTATCTGTTTCCAAAAAAATATGACAATCAAGAAATAATTCAAATAAAAGCGCTTCCTCAAGGAAGCGTAGAAAAAGAAAGAATAGCGTTCATCTGGAAATTTCCAAAGACTTCTCCAACCATAAACATACTTTCAGAGATAAAAATAACATCCAACACTCCAAAAGTTTATTCACGCCAAAAATATCCAATAGACGTTTTGATGTATCTTCCTCAAGATGTGAGAAATAATCTTTTAGCAACAAAGCACGTAGATTCTTTGAATCCTGAGTTGTCTAATTTTGCAAATAAAGTAGTTGAAAATGAAGATGACCTATGGACTGTTGTAAGCAAAATAGCTTCTTGGACAAAAGACAATGTTCAATATGATTTAAGCACTTTAACTGAGCCAGTGACTCAGACGGCAAGCACAGTTCTACAAACCCGCAGAGGAGTATGCAGAGAAATAACTACAGTTTTCATAGCCATGCTTAGAGCTTTAGAAATTCCTGCGAGATTTGTTAACGGAATAGTTTATACTGAATCTCAACCTCAAAAATGGAGCCCTCACCAATGGGCAGAAGTTTATTTTCCTGAGGCAGGATGGGTTCCATTTGATGTTACTTTTGGACAATTCGGATGGCTCGACAACAGCCACATAAAATTATCAGATTCTTCAGATACTAAGGTAGAAGAATACAAATTTTCTATAAGAGGAAAAGGTGTTGAGTTGAAAGTAATTCCTCAATTAACATCTGGAAAAATCGCGTCAAATTCAGGAGAACGTTCTCCAGAAATAGAATTTGAGGTTGTAATTTTTCAAGAACGCGCAGGTTTCGGAAGCTACAATCTAGTTGAAGTGGGAGTTAGAAATATTGCAGATTATTATCAAACCGTGGGAGTTAAAGTGTCTAAAGTAAATGAACTTGAATTTGTAGAAGGTAATGAAAGAAATTTAATTTTAAAGCCAGGAGAATCAAAAAAAGCATTTTTTCCAATAAGAATAAAAGAAGAGTTGTTAAAAGATACTTCTTACGAGATTCCCATACAAATCAGCACAGGAAGAAATCAAACTATTCTGAAAAAAATCTTCTCAACTGCAAAAGACATAATTTACGGACAGCCAGACATAACAAAAGCTCTAGCTTTCGCACTAGAAGAGCAGGAGAAAGAATACTCTGCAAAAGTAAAATTTTCTTGTGCGCCTGATGTTAAAGAATTTTACGAAGACCAATACGTGAATGTAAAATGCACTTTTAATAACGACGGCTACGATGAGCTCAAAAATCTACAGATTTGCCTTCAAAGAAACTGCAGAAAATTCGATGTAAAACAAAACAATTTTGTAGAAACAAAATTCACAATCGACGTGCAGAAATTTGGCAGACAGGATTTAATTGCAATTGCAAAAAATGAGCAAGTCAGCACGAATACACAGTTTACTGTCGAGAAATTAGATGCTCCAGTATTAAAAATAACTGATTTAAAATATCCTAAAAAAGCTAAAGAAAATGAAAGCGTTGTTGTGTTTAATTTGTATAAAGGCTCATATAGCAATCCATCAAAAGTAAATGTCAGCTTGAAATTCAACAACAAAGAACTTAATCAATTTTATGAGAAAGTAATAATGACTCAAGCAACAGAGTTTAAAATTAAAAATGATGACTTAAAATCAGGAAGCAATAGTTTTAGAGCAAGAGTGACTTACCGCGACTCTAAAAACAGAGAGCACGTTGAACGCGAGGAATTTGAGATTAGTAAAGGAGAAGGATGGTTTGCTCAAGTAATACAATTCTTCAAAGATTTCTGGGAAAGTGTTAAAGGGGCGTTTGTTTAGTAATACTCAGTCACTCTATCTTCTCTTGTGCTTACTGCTTTCTTTTCTTCTGGAACTTGCACTTGTTTGTCTGCATTATTGAAAAATCGTGCAGTGTTTGAAATTTCATTGTTTGATGCACGATTTTTCAATTCCGCCAACTCGCCATTATTAGCTCCTGAATACGAGTTGGCGTTATCAAAGAATCCGAAGATACCACCGGATTGCTCTGGGGTGGAAGATTGCTCTGGCTGAGAGTTCAAATTTGAACTCGAATCACTCGAGCCTAAAACAGAAGAAGGGTCGTCAAATATGTTTCTACTTCTAACAGAACCTTCATTAGAATAACTTCCAACCTCTCCAACTAAAGCAGTAAGCATTCTGATAGCTTTCTTTATCTCTTCATGAGAATCCTTCTGAGTATCTATAGTCAACCTCATTTTATAGTTGATAAAGAGTTCGAAGTATTTAATATTTACTAATTTCTTTGTAGCAAAAAATTTTTAGAATATTTTACAAAAATGCTAAATCAGAATCATTAATGTCTAATTTTATTTCCTTAACATATTTATTAATAAGTTCAGGTATAATTGCGGGTTTTGTTTCTTTATAGCCATTAGTAGTGTAACCTTTACGACATTCTTGGTCTGCATGTTTTTCTAAAGAATCGTTAAACAAAGATTGATATTTTTGAGCATCAGTTATACATTCAAGAGCATTAGTGCTTCTATTATGAAAGTGTACATAAATTCGTTCAGTTAATTTTTCTAACCCTCTTCTCGCTTCGTTAGGATTTATGCCTTCAAAAAGAACAACTAAAAAATCAATTTCTCTTCCACCAGTACAGTGCTCTCTCACTTTCAAATCCCAAATATCCTTTGAATCCCTTTTAAAATTATAATTTTCAGGCATAGTAATCACAAAAACTCGAAGTCTGAGGATATTTATAATACTTTCGGGATTTTATTATTTTCATAATTCCATTCCCTGCGATATCGCTCTCTGTGAATTAGGATTAACATTGTGTATCCATTCTTGGAAATATCTGTTGAAGAATATGTTCGGTAGAAAGATTTATAAATATACTCGTAAGTATTATACTCATGAGTATATTTATTAATAGGGAAGAAGAATTATCTGCTCTTGAAGCCAAATATAAGAGTAATAAAGCAGAATTCATCATAATGTATGGACGAAGAAGAGTCGGAAAAACCGAGCTGATAAAACAATTCTGCATTGGAAAAAAACACACGTATTATCTTTCCACTAAATCTAATGATTTAGAACAAATGAAACTCATCGTAAAAAGGATTAGCGATTCTTTGAATGATAGAACTCCCGAGATTAATTCATGGAATGAATTTTTTCAATATTTACAAGATAAGTCAAAAAATGAAAGAATTGTACTTGCAATAGATGAATATCCTTATTTATTGTCTGCAAATAGTGCAATTTCATCAATATTTCAGGCAGGATGGGATGAATACTTAAAGAAAACAAAAGTTTTCCTAATCCTTTGCGGTTCAAGCATTTCAGTTATGGAAAGCGAACTTTCTTCTAAATCTCCTTTGTACGGCAGAAGAACAGGGCAAATAAGAGTTGAGCCATTTTTGTTCAAAGACTCAATAAAGTTTTTTCCAAATTATGATATTTTCAACAAAATATACTCGTATGGAATTTTAGGTAATGTTCCTTTATATTTGATGGAATTCAGCGACAAAAAAAACATTTTGTCCAACATTGCAGATTCTCTTCTAAAAAAAGATTCAATTTTATACGAAGAACCAATATTTCTTCTGAGAGAAGAATTGAGGGAACCCGAGCTCTACTCAAAAATATTCGAAGCGATTTCCGAAAAAGGGGCAAAAATGGTCGACATCTCTGCAAAAACAAAAATAGACCAGCACAAATTGCCCAAATATCTTGGAGTGCTCAAAAAATTAAATTACATAGATGTTTTAACTCCAGTAACTATAAAAAAACCTAAATCAAAGCAAACTTTGTATGTTATAAAAGATAATTTTTTCAAATTTTGGTATAAATATGTTTATCCTAACAAATCTGAAATAGAGGGAGGAGATAAAGAGAAAGTAATTGCAATAATAAAATCACAGCTCGATCAATACACTTCTTTTATTTTTGAAGATATTTGCAAGCAATGGTTCAAAGAATTGAACAGAAAAAATAAATTGCCAATATATTTCAATAAAGTTGGGACTTGGTGGGGACATACTAGAATACTATCAGATTCTGGCTCGGAAAGAAAAGAACTTGAAATAGACATTGTTTGTTTAGATGAAAATAAACAAGAAGCATTATTTACAGAGTGCAAATGGTCAAACATAAATTATGGTGAAGCTAAAAAAGTTCTTGAAGCTCTTAAAGAAAAATCAAAATTTGTAGACTGGACTAGAAAAAAAGAATACTTCTGCATCGTGGCAAAAGAAATAAAAGACAAAAAAAAATTAAGAAAAGAAGGATTCTTGGCGTTTGACCTTGAAGATTTTGATTAAAGATACTTTTTTAAAGTTCTTTCTTTTAACAAAGTGAATGTTCGAACTAAAGCTCAAAAAATACGTCGAAAAAGCACTAGGCAGAGAAGTGACTTTTGAAATTCCTCCAGACTCCAAATTAGGCAATATAGCCATCCCTTGCTTTACTTTTGCAAAAGAACTCAAAAAAGCTCCAAACATTATTGCGCAGGAATTTGCCACAAAAATAAAAAAGCCAAGTTATGTTTCTGAAATTAGAGCTATAGGGCCGTATGTAAATTTCTTTTATGATAGAGAGAAATTTGCAGAAGAAGTAATTAAAAAAATAGTTTCTGAGAAGGATTACGGCTGTAATTTTTCAGGTAAAGGAAAAAAAGCATTAATAGAACACACAAGCATAAACCCAAATGCAAGTCCTCATGTAGGCAGAGCAAGGAACGCAATAATAGGAGATTCTCTCGCACGTTTATTAAATTTTGAAAAATACAAAACTGAAGTGCATTATTTTGTCAACGATATAGGAAAACAGATCGCACTACTAGTATTAGCCTGCAAAAGAAAAAACAAAATACCAAAATTCAATGAACTATTAAAAATTTACATCGACATAAATAACGAGCTGAAATCAAATCCATCCCTGGAAAACGAAGTATTTTCATTATTGAACTCTCTTGAAAAAGGAGATAAAGAAATTAAGAAAAGCTTCAGAGATGTTGTAAATGTGTGCATTGAAGGCCAAAGAAAAATTTTAAGCGATTTCCAAATAGAATATGATTTTTTTGATTACGAAAGTGATTATTTATTCAATAAAAAAACAAATGAAATATTAGAGTTGTTGAATAAAACTGGAAAATTATTTCAGGACGATGAAAAATGCACAGTTCTAAATCTAGACGGATTCAACCTTCCATTAAAATCTCCAGTTTTAGTTCTTACTAGAAAAGATGGAACTTCACTTTATCCTTTGCGAGATTTAGCATATACAAAATATAAATCTGAAAAAGGAAACGATAAAAATATCCTTGTTTTAGGAGAGGATCAGAAAGTTTACTTGAAACAAATTACAATAGGACTTGAATTAATAAAAATTAAAGCTCCAGAAGCCGCTCATTACTCATTCGTTCTTCTAAAGGATGTCGGAAGAATGGCAACTCGAAAAGGAGATGTTGTTCTATTGGAAGAATTCATGGAAGAAGCAAAGAAAAAAGCAAAAGCAGAAATAGAAAAAAGACATTCTGATTTTACAAAAACAGAAATAGAAACACTATCAAAAAGCGTAGGTTACGGGGCAGTAAAGTTCAGCTTCTTAAAAGTTTCAAATGATAAAAACATAACATTCGACTGGGATTCGGCGCTAAACTTTGAAGGAGATACAGGCCCTTATTGTCAATACACTCACGCACGTATTTGTTCAATACTAAGAAAAGAAAAATCATCCAAAGGAAATTATAAATTATTGATTACAGATACAGAAATTTCTTTAATAAACAACCTAGCAACATTTCCAGAGTTGGTGAAAAACTCTTTAGATACTTTACAACCACATTTAATAACAAATTATTTAATAAATTTGTGCAGAGTATTCAACGAATTTTATCACGCCTGTCCCGTACTTCAAGCGAGTGAAAAAGTTAAACAAGCAAGACTAGTGTTAATCGATTGCGCAAGAAAAGTCTTATCAAAAGGACTTTATTTAATCGGAATAGATGCGCCGGAAAGTATGTAAACGTTTAAATAGTTTAAAGTAAATTGTTTAGTAAAAGGTGGTGACTTAATGAAAAAAACAATAATTATCTTTTTAGTTTTATTAACTTTGGTTGCTTGTACAACACAAACAAGTGAAACACCGCAAATTTTGAAATACGATTCTCCGCAGTTCAGCATAGATTATCCATCTGATTGGAAAATAAAAACTCAAGGTCCTGCAGTAGGATTTGTTTCCCCCAGCGAAGGAAGCACAGATAAATTTCTTGAAAATGTTAATGTAATCATTCAACCTTTAAAAGAAGATATCACTCTTGAAAAATATATTGATTCGAGTTTGGCTTCTTTAAATAAAAATCTCGACAAATTTTCAGTAATAAATAATGAAGCAACAATGTTATCTGGAGAGAAAGCAGTTAAACTCGTTTACACTGCAACAAAAAAAGAGACAACAGCTAAAGCAATGCAAGTAATCAGCAAGAAAGGCCAAACTTTTGTTATAGTCACGTACACCGCATTCCCTGAAAAATATGAAAAACACTTAAGTACTGCAGAAGAAATGGTGAAATCGTTTAGGATGAAGTGAATATATGCTCTCAAAAGAGTCTTTATTTTTATTTGCAACAATTTTAGCCATTCTTATTGGTTTTTTGCTTCCATCAGTTGCAGATATATTTTTTCCTTACGTTGAAATTATTTTAATGCTGACTTTATTTTTTAATCTGTTTAAAGTTAACCTCGACGAAATCAAAGCTGTGCTTAAACATCCTGTATTTATTTCGACAGTTTCATTTGTGAAATTAGTATTCCTTCCAGTGACTTTATACTTCCTTACTTATTTGATTTATCCTAAATTTGCAGTTGCAGTTCTGCTGCTAACAGGAACTTCTGTCGGAGTATTTGCTCCATTTATGTCTAATTTATTGGGAGCAAGAACGTCTGTAGTTGTTGCATTAGTTATTGTAACTTCTCTTTTAGTTCCTTTTACACTTCCGACGATAATTTATTTTTTGCTGGCAAAAGAAACAGCAATTTCATTATCTGGAATGATGCTGACTTTGGCAAAAATGATATTCATTCCAATCATTGCAGTTTGGTTTTTCAAGAAATATTTGAAAACAGCATCTAAAATTATAACAAAGAATTCTTTTTATTTTTCTTTAGTGTTAGTACTTTTTCTCAATTCACCAGTTCTTGGACATTACAGAGATTATTTTGTTAATGACTTATGGAATTTTTGGTTAGTTTTTATTATTGCGTCACTTTTTGCTTTAGTGAATTTATTTTTAGGCCACTATATTCTTCACAAATTTGTAAAGGAAGAATTCGCCATTTCATCTAGCATCTCTATGGTTTTCGTAAATAATGGATTGATGACTGCATTTGCTTCACAGTACTTTGGTCCTCTAGAAGCAAGTTTGGCAGTGATTTATTCAATTCCGTACAATTTGATGATTTTCCCTGCCAAATGGTTTTTTAAGAGGAAATGATCCAAACCAACCCTTTCAAAATCTTTGCCAACTCTCCAGGAGTTTTGGCGATATAATCTGGATTTGCAGCAGTTAATTTTTCTAAAGTTGAGAAAGAAGAAGGTCCTGCATAAGCTATAACTCTCAGTGGCATTCCTAGAACGTCTTTTACTCTTTTGCAGGCTTCAATATCTGTAACTTGGTCTCCAATATAGACTGCATTTTCTGAAGAAACATTTGCTTTAGAAAGCATAACAACAAGACAATCAGGACAAGGTTTTAATTTAGGATTTTTGTTTTCATCCAAAGGAACGTCTTCTTTGGTAATAACCGGATAAAAAATGTTAGCAACGTCATTTTCTGTTAGATATTTATCAATTGCTTTTTTTGTGTTTGTTGTTGCTATTGATAATTGAGGTTTTAGCAAATCCAGCTCTAGAACTAACGGTTTCATTTCAGGAACGAAAAAGATTTTGCTGTTGGCTTTATGTTCATTATAAATCTTCCATATTTCATCTTTCTCTGCATCCCAATTAAATCCTAATAAAGTGTACATGTTTGGGTAGACCGGCTCTGTGTATGCTGTTCTGAACTCTTCCAAATCGTTAAATTCGAACTTTTTTCCTAAAGCTTTGCAGCACTTCTGAAAATAATTAAATTGGTCTGGAAAAGAATCAACTAAAACACCGTCGACGTCGAAACCGATTAGTTTTAATGACATTAATTCTATTTAGAAAGTTAAGATATAAAAAGACTGTTGTGAACGAAAATATAGGATGGAAAGCACGTAAAAAATATTGGCGAAAGATTTATAAATGTAGTATTTATTTACTACATTATGACAAATCTTTATGAAGTGGATGTTTTGGAACTTTTTATATTTTACCCTATGAAACAGTTCGGCGTAAGAGAATTGGGAAGACTTGTTAGAATGAACACTAAAACTGTTATGAAATACTTAAAAGATTTAGTTAAAAGAAAAATAATTGTTAGAGTAAAAAAACCACACTCTTTCGTTATTTATGAGGCCAACAGATTATCTAAAACGTATAGATTAATTAAAAGTACTTTGCTAATAAACAAAATAGCAGAAACAGGATTAATTGATTTTCTAGAAAAAGAATTAAGTACAAAAGCAATTGTTTTATTCGGCAGTGTTCAAAAAGGAATATACACTAAAGACAGCGATATTGATTTGTTCGTGTTAGGAAAAGAAAAAGAAATTAATCTGAACTCTTTTGAAAAAAAAATAAAACATAAGGTGCAATTGATTTTTTCGGAAGATTTGCAGAAGCTGAGTGATGGATTAAAAAACAACATAATAAATGGATATACTATTAGCGGAGGTTTAGAAATATGAATTTCAAAGAATGCATAGAACAAAATCATCTTATAGAAACTGGAGATAAAGACATAAATAAAGCTAAAGAAATTGTAGCTTTAGCAAAACATAAACTTCAGTTTTGGAAAGAAGTAAAAGAAAAATCAAAGAAGTATCCCTCAGTATTTGTAGAAGGACATTACGAAATCGTTAAAGAACTTGCAACAGTTATTTTATTATTGGATGGTTGGAAAGCAGATAATCATGATTGTTTGTTTCAATACTTAATAGATAGAAAACAAGATTTAGATATTGATTTTGATTTTCTGAATCTCTTAAGAAGAACAAGAAACAGAATAGATTATGAAGGAGTAAAGCTAAGTTATGATATTTGGCAAAGAAATGAATTAAGACTAGAATTGACTATCAAAAGAATGATTGAATACATAAATGATAAGCTGACTTAATTCTATCTATCTTTAATTCCCATTATCAATTCAACATTTTCTTTTTGTGCATAAAGCAATACTTTGTC
>CAYHXI010000014.1:17102-19233 GCA_964360565.1 uncultured Methanosarcinales archaeon
GGTAAACCTGAATCCAAATCGTATTGTAATTCTATTTTTGCCATTCCACATCACCAAACCTTCAAAAACAATAGTGGTTTAAATATTTAACTGCAAAGAAAAATGACTCCCATCATCCTTCTTTCCATCATCTTTCCGAAGGATTTGCAGGTCTTGCAGAATATGTTGTTGCTTTTTCGTAAAATACTCTCACTCCTTCAAATTCAAAATATAAATTTAGTTCTTTCGAAGGCTCTTTTTTTAAGAAAACGCTTATGCACAAATCATCTAATGATTCGTGTGCTTCAAGAGTAAACTTTTTTCCAAACATTCTCAGAACTTCTAAATTACTTGTCGCAAATCCTTGAACATATTCATCGTAAGGAGGTTTAGAATATTCTTCTTCTAAACGTGTTCTTATTTGCTTTATTTCTGCAGGAGATTTATTTGGCATTTCTTTCACTCATTTTTTTATTTGCTTTTTCATACAATTTCTCAAACTTTGCTTCCCAATTAACAGAATAATCTGCAAGAGAGGTTAAATCAAATCCATTACAGCTTGCTGCGATTGAATATACTTCTTCTCCTCTATATTCTACGCTTACAATAACCCGCACATCTTTAATTTTAAGAAAGTGAAAAGGATATTTCGCTGGCTTTTTAGGATTTGGAACATATTCATATCTGTTAGTTTTACAGTACTTTATAACAAAATCTTTATTTTCAAATTCAAACTTTATAAAATGCATACTTGAGTCAGATATTTCAAAGCTTTGATTTCCCAGATATTCTGCAATGCATCTTACTTGATATGCAGTTCCTTCAGAAGGCTCCCATCTCTCAGGTTTCTTCAGCTCAATTAAAGATTCTAAATCTTTAACAGATAAAGATTCTAATGTTTTAGTCATTTCACAACTTCCATTTATTTTTCAGTTCTTCTTCAGTATTTTGTCGATTTTTTTTTAGCTCAGCTTCTTTTGCATCACTTTCTTGTTTTTGTTTTTCTTTTGCTTGAGAATAAAGAGAATCTAAAACTTTCTCCCATTTACCTGGAACATAAAGTTCAACTTTGCTTGGTTCTGAAGAGTTGCTTCCATCAAATACAGTTTCTCCTTTGTATGTTATTGTTACATCTTGACTAAAATACCATCCAGAATCACAAGAGTAGCTTCCATCAGGATCAGAGTATTTTTCATGATATGAACTTTCCCCCACCACAGCAACATTATTTTTTTCAACTCGGCATTCTTTAGTTCTATATCCAGTAGATCTACTCACTCCCAAAAGTTCTATAACTAGACTTCCTTTTACGCCTATTTCTTTTTCAACCGCTTCTTTTTTCCTTTGCTCTATTTTTGCTTCTAAACTTTCTTCTGCCATCTAAAAACACCTCCAAATTTAATTTCATACATTAACAACAGTTTTTCCAACTAAGAATCTTGAAAGACCATCATTTACTTTTTTGCCGTATTTACCAAGAATTGAGTTGACAACATCGTCAACATCATTAATGACTTTACTTGGAACACCGCATTGTTTAATTAATTCATCTACTGCTTGATAAAGAGTAGTTCTGTTTTCAGCATCGCTTTCTAGAACTACATAATAAGTGTTATCCTCAGAACCTAAACCCACACCAAAATTTATATCTGGACTGACTACTTGAATATATTCTTTGAAAGACGCCAAATTTGTAGAAAGCTTTGCAATTTTTTCTAAACCACCATCTCGAGAAACTATCTGATTTCCTCCATTCAACCAATAACTTACTTCTATTTGTGCCATAATTAATCACCTAATCCAAAAAAGGAATATCAACATTAAAATACGTATCTTCTTCTTTGGTGTAAACCTCAAAATTTACTCCTCTCTGTTCTGCATGATTTTTTTCGTGGTATAAATTATTCATTAAATCAACAGAATAGCTTATGACTTCTCCAGGAGAAATACCTTTGAGTTTAGCAAGTTCAACTATTTTCTCATACAGTTCAGGAGTAAACCTTACTTTGACGTCTTTTAGTTTAACTTCTAAGTTTTTAGTCAAAAGAATCAGTCCTCAGCGCCATCATCTTTAACTTCTTTCGTTTGTTTAGTTCGATAGATAGTTGCGAATGCTGGAGTAATAACAAGGTAATCTTCCCCAAAACCGGCG
>CAYHXI010000015.1:0-19211 GCA_964360565.1 uncultured Methanosarcinales archaeon
GAAAAACAGTTGCTATGATAGACTTCGAACGCTGTCATTTCACTGAAGACCCTAAGAATTCAAGACAATTCATGCAGTTCTTAATAAATCATCTTCCTTTATTTCAAGCAAAAGGTTTTAAGTGGTCAAGAGAGCAGCTGATTGATGCAGCAAAGAAACAACTTTTTACAATAGATGAACTCTTGAAATAATTCACATATTTTATAAACTTCAAATTATTAAAAATTTAAAATGACTGATAGAAAACACTTAGACGTATTAAACAAAAAAAGAATTGAAATGAGCCAAATTGTTCGTCCGCAAATAGATGTTTTAGGATATCGTGCTAGTTTAAATATTGGTTCTTTAAGAAGTCCAGTCTCTGGAAGTAAACTTGAGGAATATTGTATTAGTGTCAAAATAGTTCCAAAAAATAAAAGTAGATATCCAATTCCTCAAGATATTCAAACTAAAATAGAAGAAATTCTGAAGAATGAAGCAAAAGAAACTCCATTAAATATTGTATATTCTGAAGTGTCTAGAATTATTTTTGATGGATATCGAGTTAGAAAAGTCACTTAGGCACACTATAAAACTTTTGCACTCTGAACATCTTGTAGACTCCCTCTAATAAGTCTGTTCCTGCGTAGCCAGCCAACACACTCAGTCTAGGATCATAACTGAATATTATGCCAGTCATTACTCCAACTAATCCTGAAGCAACAAGAGTTACAGCCCAGTAGAGCCAGATAATTTTTCTCTTAGAAGTCATGGCTTTCAATAACCCAACTACGGATCTAACTACTCCTCCTAAAAGTCCAAGTAATGCTGCAAGTAATAATTCATTCATTTTTTTTCACCTCTGAGTTTTTCACGAAGAGGTTACGCCGAACTTGTTCGGCCATACCTCTCATATTTCAACTACAATTTTGTTTCTCCCTTCTGAATAAATATGTCCTTTTTTTATTTTATCAAGACCGAGTGCGGTTGTTATTTTTGTTGGAAGTCTTAAAACAACAGAGCTTCCTGACTTCCAAAACTGAACTTCTTTTCTTTCCACGCCCCAAAGATTGTTTTCTTTGAGTTTGGATTCTACAATTTCTAAACTTTCATCCGGCAGGTATTCTTCTCCGCATTTTTCACAATATTCAATATCAAGTGTTCCACAATCTATTCCATCTCTAACAAATTTTTCCTTTTTCCACTTTAAAATTCCGCCACATACACAGGGGTAATTTATTTTTTGCATTTTATGCCACCATTACTGTTATTGGATATATTTTTCTAATGCTGCCAATTCTTATCTCGCGGTAAGCTACTTTGTACCATCTGAATTCTGCGATAATTGACTTGTCTTCATGAATTGTTTTTGAACCTTTAGTGATTGCATCCAATATTTGCTGTCTTCCTATTCCTCTAGACTGCATTCGATCTAAAACATGCTCTGAACGATTCTTTGAATCTTTCCAATTTACGAAATTGCGAAAGTCTATGTTTAACTTTATATTATCCACAATAATATAGAAGTATATACTATTATATAAACCTATCTTTTTCCAAAAGTTAAAAAATTCATAGTCTTAAAATAAATCCTGCTACTGCTACAACAAGAACTATTCCAAGAACTAAGTATGCAGTCCAGTCTTTCTCTCTCTCTGCAATTAATCTCTCTACTGCTACTTTATTCTTTCGGTTCACTTTTATATGTTGAACTACCATAGAACTTGTTAAAAAAATTAAGTTTTTATTCATTTCATCCCTCTTTTAGTCTCTAATATTCTCTCGCTTTTGTACGCGTTCATAGCACTAATAAGACGCCTATTTAAAAGCATTATTGTTATTGGATATGTATTTTGTAGACTATTGATTCGCTTCCAGCAACAAAACATATTTATATCAACTGAACTAACAACAAAGTATGAAATTACTTCCAACGCTTCCAAATATTCTGAGTTTTGCGAGAATATTTTTAACTATTTCACTCTATTTTTTTGCATTTATGCAGAACAAAGGATTGTTCGCAATAATTTTTGCAATAACTGCATTCACAGACGTTCTCGACGGTTTTATCGCAAGAAAATTCAATCTCGAAACTGAATTTGGAGCAAAGCTGGATTCTATCGCAGACAGAATATTTTATTTTTCAATAATAATTTGGAGCTGGCTATTAATCTCGGATTTTATACTTCAAAATAAATTCTTAATAAGCATAACTCTGGGGGCTCTTTTTGCAACAGAAATGTTTAAATTAATAAAATTCGGCAATTTAGGATACTTTCATCTTTACTCTGCAAAAGCTTGCGCCGTTTCAATCTTTTTGTTCTTTTTTTCAGCTGTGCTTCAGTTGGAAATTACCCAAACCTTACTTTATTTGATGTCTGTAATAATAATTTTGCATTGCGTTGAAGAAATTATTTTAACTCTTCTAATAGACAAAAGCAAAGTCAATGTTAAATCTCTCTTTCATCATTTAGGGTGGTTGAAATGATTCAAATATTGCAATTGTTTTATCATTTTCTTCCAGCTTATTTTGCAAATATGACTCCTGTTTTTGCTAGACAAATAAATTTTCTTTCAAAGCCGGTTAACGAGCGATTATTGGGCAGCCATAAAACTTGGAGAGGAATTATTTCTGGAATACTTGTTGCAATTCTCGTCTCTTTTTTGCAATTTAAAACTCAGTCTAATCTTCAATTGTACAACTACGATAATTGGCTTTTGTTTGGATTTTTAATGGGTTTTGGAGCATTGTTAGGAGACTTAATCAAAAGTTTTTTCAAGCGCAGAGTAGGAATTAAACCCGGCCAGAGATGGATTCCTTTCGACCAAATAGATTTTGTCATCGGCGCCATAGTTTTAACCACTCCAGTTTATTTTGTCGGGTGGTTTGAAAGCGTAGTTGTTATTGTGTTAACTTTCTTTTTGCACGTTGCAACCAATCACGTTGCTTTCTATTTTAAGATAAGAAAAGAGAAGTGGTAAAAATGATTAAAGAATTTTCTGCAGGAGCAGTTGTTTTTAGAGTGGTTGAAAACGAGCCACAGTATCTGATTTTGTGTTCGAATCAAAACATCTGGGGATTTCCTAAAGGTCACGTCGAGAAAGGCGAAACTGAAGAGCAGACTGCTTTGAGAGAGATTTTTGAAGAAACCGGATTGAAAGGAAACTTTATCAGCGGATTCAATGAAAGAACATCTTACCTTTTCACTCTAAATGAAAAGATAATTAATAAAAATGTAGTTTTCTTCTTGTTTGAAGCTGAGGATAAAAATGTTAAACTTGCAGATTTAGAGCATAAATCCCACAAATGGCTGTCCTATGAAGACGCAAAAAAATTATTAACATACAACGACTCTAAACAAATTCTAGAAAAAGCGAATAAAATGTTAAAAAAAAATAAAATAAAAAAAAAGAAAAAATTTAGTTGTCTAAGACACATATCCTGAAGGGAACCATCTGTCTTTTGGAGGAACTTGTGCATTTGGCAATGATGCGTATTCAGTGCCTTCTAGAAGATTACGTGCAGATGTTGCTCCTTGATGTCCATCTGCTCCCCAAAGTGCAATTTGTTCGTTAACTTGCGCTTGAGTTGGTGGTTGTTGACCTGGTTCTCCACCTATAGGTCCAATTCCTGCTACAATACCTGCGGCTGTTGCCATTAATTGAGTTGCTTTCTTAACATCTTTTGCGTTATTGATATAAGATCCTGGCTTTCTAAATGGATATGAAACTGCTTTTACCATTCCTGTTGCTACTTTTGTTTCAACTCTTTTTGCTTCTGCAGCTACTTTTGTTTCAACTCTTTTTGCTTCTGCTTGTACTTTTTTAATTGGCGCGGCTACTGCTTGTTTTAGCTTTTTTCTCCAACTTTTATCTCCTGTTATTTCGTTGCCGCTGTCTCCGATTTCTTCATAGTCTGCATATTCGTCGGATGCATCGCTTCCAGACGAACTTGATGGCATTGTTACAAACCCACCAAATGCAACTAAAGAAATCATTAAGAATACAGCTAATTCAACGCTTATTCTTCCTATGTTTACCATGGTTCACCTCTGAGTTTTAACTATTTGTTAGATAAGGTTATTTTTCTTGTTATTTAACTTAAACCAATATGTTATACGTTAAGTACTTACTTTTTGTTTTCCGTTGTTGGATTTAGTTATGCATGCGTAAAACTCAGATTGTTTCAATTGCAAAGATTTACAGCGAGAGACAACTTCAACTAGCTCTGCTTCATTATCATAATCATAATATGGATTAATAGAAACTCTAACTCCTGGTTTGTTTGAGAAATATGAATATTTATCTATAGAGGGCTTTGAATAACTCTTGTTTACATCAATATTCAAAGCACTCTTATGAGGAGTTTGACTATTTTCTGATGGTTTTTCAAACTCCTCTATATAATTTCCGATATCTGGATAAACCATTTCAATATACTTCTTAATATCTATTTTGCCTGTTTTAATATAGTTATCTGGCAATTGGTCAAAAGGACCGTCATACCAATTGTTGTTGTAAGTATTTCCAAAATTAACTCCAATTAGAAGTCGTCTATTACTTTCTTCGTCGTTGTAAAACGCAAATCCTGTTCTATGACTAATAATTACGCTCTCGTTTTTGGTGAATAATTCAGGAATGAATCCTTCTTCATCTAGAACCCAATAAAAACTATTTGTTGCATCATTATACAACAAGAAAAACTTCATTCCAGATTCATCAAAAGATGTTCCAATGAATTTTTCATCTTGAGTTAGTTTTATTCTTTTCGGAGGCTCTATTCCAACAGTATTTAGTCTAAAATCAACTGTTTTGTCTTTGAAAGTTATTGAATAATTAAAGTCATCTATTTTTTTAACAATCACTCCATCATTCTCATTATATATTTTATTCACGTGGGAAATATTCGAGTCTCTTACTTTTGCTTTATCAAAATAAGCAAATGAAACTTTACCTTCATCTCGGATATGTGCAGGCAGAGCGATATTTCCTGCAATTAATTTACCCTCTACAGGAAACTCAAAGTAATAATAATTCTCTGAAGGATAAACAAAAACTTCTTTATCTAAATGAGAAAAAATGAAATCAAAAACATCTTCAGGATTGTTTAAATCAGGAGCAAAAGTAAATTTTGGAAATTCTTTAGTATTGTTCGGATGGTATAAATTGTAAATAAATATTTCGTTAAGGATTATTTCTTTATTTGGGCTTTCGAGTATTAAAATCACTGATGCTAATAACAAAATCAAAACTGCAATTGAACTCGATTTCATTTAATATTAGAAATGATTTGATATTAATAAACTTATTCTCCACTGACTACAGACCACTGACCACAGACTATCTATCTCCACTCGCTGTGTCCCCATTGAATTATTAAATCAACTCCTAGAAGTTCGACTTGCAGTGGAATATCGCATGCTCCATAACAGCTTCCAAGCCAAATTATTATAGTTGCTCCTGTCTTTTGCTCGAGTTCTTCAGCGATTTCATTCGCTCTAGGCTTTAATCCTTCAGGAAGCTGAATGCAGACTGTTTTAGCATTCTCAGAAGTAATCTTTTGAGCAGCTTTTTCAATTTCTAAATCGTAGTTCATGTGGAACATAACTTATACTGTGGGCGATATGTTTAAAAAGACATGTGTTTTCCGAAGAAGAACATGAAATCTGGTTTAAGAATAGCTTTACTTTCAGTAATTGTTGCAGGTACAACTTTTTTTGGCATTCCTTACGTTTTTGATTCATCATATCGTAATTTATGGACTAGACATCCTTTGCAAAACAAAAAAGGTTTTGAGAGAAATTTGACAATTGACGATAAATATGAAGTAAAATATGAAGTTAAAGAGGCTTATCCAAATATTTCCCCGTTGTTTGAACAAATAGTAGATGAAGAATTAACTGTGAGTTCAATAGGTAATGATGTTCACACTCAATTTTTTGTTTTTAAAGATAGAAATAATGATGGGCATACAGATGATGCATACTTCTCTTCAGGCTCTAGCAAGGATGAATTATTATCAGTTAAGAAAACTCCTTTCACATTAAGTTATGATTCTGAATTAATGACTCGTAAGCAAGCTCAGCAACTTCTTCAAAAAGGAGATGAATTCTTTAAAAAGGTCAAGGAAGATAAAGGATTGGAGCAAGCTTTGGCAGAATATTCTTTCGGTTGGCGTAATAAGGAAATTCCAGGGATTAAGTGAAATCATAAGTTTATTTTGTCTCTGAAATACCCATCTTCAATTTAATGACTGAAAGTGATTCTTCTATTTTACTTAGTCTACTTTCTACTTTTTCAAATCGATATTCAAATTTATCAAACCTATTATCAATTCGCGCGAATTCTTTATTGCAATTGTCCTTAAAACTCTCGAACTTTCCATCTAATTTTCCAATATCATACTGTTGTTTAAATAAAAGTCCTCCCAGTATTCCAACACCGACTAAAGTTAATTGTTCTATTGTTGGGCTGTGATTGGTTAATTTCAGCAAAATCCAGTAAATTAACAACACTCCAAGTATCCAAATGTAGATTGTCATGGTTCTGTCAAACCAGTTCTTGTTTACAGAGATATTTTGATTAATAGTGCCAGCCATAGTATTTGTATTACTCCTAATAACACCATAAGATTATCTATGTGATTTCTCCTCATAAAATCCCTTAGTGCATAGTATTTTTCAATCATTTTATTGATTTTTCTATTTTTCCTATTTATATGTCTTTCCGTGTTTTTTCCGCAAGATTTCCGGCGAAAACCGAAGGATTTCCGGCCAAAACCGCAAATTTTCCGGCGATAAAATGAATTTTTGTGAAAGAAAAAGTTTTTAAACTCCAAAATATTCATTCGTTTTATGGCTTTAAAATTTCCTAATTCAACCGCAGAATGCGTCTATTTTACGAGAAGGAATATTAAAGAAGGCAATGTTGTCGCATGGGTTCTCAAAGAAATCTGTCCTAAATGCAAGAAATCAATGATGGGTAAGCCTAAAGACCCAAAAACTGGAAAGCCTAAAATTAGAGCAAAAGAATACGTTTGCGAAAGTTGTTTATACACAGTCCCAGGAGAAGAATATGAAGATTCTTTAACAGTAAGCATTCAATACACTTGTCCGCACTGTAAAAACGCTTCAGAATCTCAAGTTCCTTTTAAGAGAAAGAAAGTTAAGATATTTGATGAAGAAACATTGAAATCTAAAACTGTTGATGTCATTCGATTTGTCTGCGAGAAATGCAAACAAAATATAGACATAACTAAGAAGATGAAGTAGTCGATGGAAAGTAGTTAGTGGTTGGTAGAAGTTAAATAGTTTACCCGTACTACAGACTACCCACTACAGACCATTTGATACCAATCGCTTTCTGCCATGAAAATCATTTTATCTAGTCTTTCTTTTTCAACTTCTGTCGCCTGCAAAACTTCTCTTATTTTTGAAGCGTGAGTGATGGTTATAGTTGGCATTTTGTCTTGTTTTATTTTGAATAGATATTTGTAAATTTTTAATGAGAAATCTATGAATCCTCCGTTTTCTTCCACTGCTTCTCGGAATGATTTCTCATAAATTTGTCTATCGAATTTTTCATCAATCGATTTGGCACTCATTAAAGAATACAAATCTCCTATTAGTTTTTGATAATATAGTGTGCGTGAATCTTGAGCAACATCGCTTTTTAATTGGCTGACCTCAGTTTCAATATTTTTCTTTGTATTTGACGCCGCGTTGCTTTCTCTCTCAAGGGCATTGCATATTTTCTGCATATTCGGAGGAATTTCCAAGAAAAGCTCGTCAATAATCTTTTTTGTGCAAACATTTAAATCGTAAAATTGGTCTATGAATGAAGTGATTAATTTGTTGCTCTTGTTTGATTTGGCATCGTTTGCCGCTTCAGTTGAAGCGTTCCATCGCAGAGCAATTCTGTATCTTGCAATATTATTCCAAACTGGGTCTTCAATGTATACGTTTTCTGAAGTTGTTTTCAAATATTTTTCAAATTTTGCTTCATCTATAAGTATCATGTGCAGAATTCCCCACACCATTCTATTTCTGCTTTTACTATTTTTTTCATGACTAATTCTCGATTATTTTCTGCAGCTGAGAAAAGCCATCTCCAGTTTTCTAATCCGTTGAAGTGATTCTCTAACAATTCTTTAGTGATTTCTTCTCTTATTCCTGAAAAATATATTTCTGTATTTTGCGCGAATAACTCTATTCCTTCATTTTCTTTTAAAGCATCTCTTATTGCTTCTTCTTGAACTTGCCTGTTGAAGTCTTTTCCAACTAAATATTTTATTCTTATTTGTTGGTATAAATCACCTGTGAATTTTTTGTAATACAATGTTGCAGGATTAGAAATAATTCTTTGCATGATGTTTTCTTTATAATTTTCAAGATTTTTCAGAGTGGGTTTCTTAGCGCATTTTTCAAGAGTATCGAAAATAGGAATCATATTTGGAGGAAAATCGCAGTCTATTTCATCAATTACCTGGGTTGCGCAAAAATCTAAATTAAAGAGGTTGTCTATGAATTCATCTATGTTGTCCGCTCTTTTTTGCATTATCATCTCATTTGCGATTTTTCTTGCTGCCAAACTTCTCAAAGCAGTTTTATATTTCACTATTTCTGTCCAATTCGGGTCGTTTTCAAAATAATTCTTCCCAGAAACTAAACTGAAAAGCTTATCAAACTCCCCCTCATTCAAAACCACCATTATTCTTAAAAAGATCATTAAAGTTTAAATATGTTATGAAGAAATTTGAGTTTCTACAAAATATTTAAAAACGAATACATTAAACTATAATCATGCCCAACGAAGAAGAGCTAATTGCTGAAAGAAGAAGAAAACTAGAAGATATTAGAAAGTTGAAGATAAATCCTTATCCTTATAGTTTTGATGTGAAAAATAATTCTGCTCAAGTTAGTTCAGATTTTGCAAATTTAAAGCCGGAAGAACACACTAAAAGTATAGTTAAAGTTGCTGGACGAATTATTGCTCTGCGAAGGATGGGAAAAATTGCGTTCATGCACATTCTTGACGAATTTGGAAAAGTGCAACTATATGCTGCATTCGACAAATTGGGAGAAAAAAATTACGAATTCCTTAAACTTTTAGATATGGGCGATTGGATAGGTGCAGAAGGACACATTTTCAAAACAAGAACTGGAGAAATAACTGTTGAAGTATCTGACATTCAATTATTGTCTAAATCTTTAAGACCTTTGCCTGAGAAATGGCACGGCTTGAGCGATATCGAGCAGAGATACAGAAAAAGATATGTTGACTTAATAATTAGTCCTCAAGTTAGAGAAGTGTTCAAAAAAAGAACTGCAATAATCCAGAGCGTTAAAGAAATCCTTGATGAAAAAGGTTTTCTTGAAGTTGACACTCCTTGTCTGCAGCCCATTTATGGAGGAGCTGCAGCGAGACCGTTTATAAGTCATTTAAACGCTCTCGATATGAAGGTTTACATGAGAATCTCTAACGAACTTTACCTTAAGAGATTAATTGTTGGAGGTTTTGAAAAAATTTACGAGTTCGCTAGAGACTTTAGAAATGAAGACATAGATAGAACTCACAATCCAGAATTTACTCAGGTTGAGCTTTATCAGGCGTATGCTGACTTTAATACTATGATGGAGATAACTGAGGAGATTTACGAAAGAACTGCAAAAAAAGTTTTAGGAACAACAATTTTTGAATATCAAGGTCATCAGATTGATTTAAAGAGGCCTTGGCAAAGATATAGTATGGTTGAAGCAATAACTAAATTTGCAGATATTAATGTAGAAAAACTTACTGACAGAGAATTGTTTGATTTAAGAATTACTTATAATTTACAAATCACTGGAGAGGTCACTCGCGGAAAAATGATTCAAGCATTATTTGAAGAGCTTGTCGAGGGAAAATTAATCCAGCCTACTTTTATAACTCATCATCCGGTTGAGTCAACGCCTTTGTGCAAGCCTTGCAGAGAACATCCTTTGCAGTTCGCTGAAAGATTCGAGCCATTTATTGCAAAGATGGAGATAGGAAATGCGTTTTCGGAATTAAACGACCCGATACTACAGAGAAAACTTCTGGAAGACCAGTCGAAAGAATTAAACGAAGGCTCTCAAGAAGCGCATCCTATGGACGAAGATTTTATTCAAGCAATAGAATACGGTATGCCTCCTACAGGAGGACTCGGTCTTGGAATTGACAGAATGGTTATGATTCTAACAAATCAAGCAAGCATAAGAGATGTATTGTTGTTTCCATTTATGAAGAAGGTTTAGTACAGCATATATTTCATTTTTATAAACTCAGCTTATTAAATTTCTGAGATGCAGTTAAAAAAGAATCTTTACAGCATAATTTTAGCAGCTGGTCTTTCTTTAAGCAATCCTTACTTGAGTGGTTGCTGTACTCCAACATCTATGAAAGATTATTATCAAACTCCTGCAAAATATCAAAACACCAAATACAGTGCGGCGATATTGATTGCGAATGAAGACTCTGCTCAAAAGTTTTGGGTTGAAAATTTTTTGTGGGCTTATGAATGGAGAGTTGCAGATGAATTAAAAGATAGATTTGGAGTGGATTCATATTACATCAAACTTAATGCAACAAAAGCAGATTTAGAAAAAGTTCTTCTCGATGACAAATTTAAAATAGTGATTGTCTCTGGACATGGCACTAGTAATTCTTGGCATGCGAAAGATCAAGTTGTATATGAATCAAATTTAGAAGAAATAGTCAGCAGACATCCAGAAATAAGCAAAGATTGGTTTGTAAGGCACACCTGTGGAAATGAAGTTTATGAAAAAGAAATTCTTCCTCCTGAAGCAAGAAAAAGAATAATAGATGAAATAAAAAATGCAGGAGGAACAATTTATGAAATTTATGATGAAGGGTTCGATTATTATGTTCCAAACTCTAGAGATAATTTAAGAATACAAAATGAAATAAACAATTCAAAAATAAAATCCAAAGTTTACTTCGGCACAATTGTCGTCAACAAATCAGGACACGTTCTAGGATTCGATAAAGAAGTCGATGCATTTGATTTTATGAAAGAGCCGTTCCCCGGCAAAGATTAGTATGTGGAAAGCTAGGAGAGTAATTCAACCACAATAAAATTTTCCGCCACGCAGGTTAAATTTATTTTTTTGTCTTTTTGATTGAAAGTTTCTATCTCCCACTCGGATCCGAAGTGGGAGATAGAAACTAATTAACAGCAAAAACAAGGAATTAACAAAAAAGCAGTGGCGGAAAATTTTATCCAAAGAAAAAAGAGTAAGATTAGCTTTCCACGTACTTCGCGTCGAAAGATATTTAAACAAATACATTCTCTATCAGTAAATTGAGAGGTGAGGAGGATAAAATGAAACAAAAAAATAATGGTTCAAGCATAGATGTAGTTGTTGAGTGTGAGAATGCACCACTGCTTAAGCAAGAGGACGTAAAAACATCATCTCAATATTTGAGAAATTGTTTGAATTCAAGCTGCCAAGAATATGCAGATAGCCATTCATACAGTTATTCTTACGATGGAGATGTGGACTGATTAGTTTTTTTATTTTAAATGATTAGCATCATCCAGTCTAATTTGTCTTGTAATATGGATTGCAAGTACTGTTATCTTTCCAAATGCAAAAGGGAAATTTTCATGTCAAAAGACGTGTTGGATGAGCTGATTTTTAAACATTTAAATTCTCAAGAATTAGATTATGTTGAATTTGTATGGCATGGTGGAGAACCACTTCTTCATGAGGATAGTTTTTTTGATTACATTGCAAAAAAACAGAAAGAATTTAATCGCTTTGGAACTAAAATAGTCAACAAAATACAAACCAATGGATTATTTTTGACTAAAGAAAGATTTAATTATTTAAGAGCTAGAGATTTCTTTGTAGGCGTTAGCTTAGATGGCTGCAAAGAAGTTCATGATGGTGCCAGAGTTACAACTGATGGTGAACCAACATTTGAAACAATAACTGGTAACTTAGATGACATTTGTGATACTTCTATCGGACTTGTAGCAACTCTAACTACATTAATGACAGGACATGAATCTGAAAGTTATTCTGTTTTCAAAAGATATTCAAAAAATGTTAAGTTGAATTTTTATTGTCCAACAACTGCAATTGAGGGCGCAGAAGATAGTTTGTTCTTAGACAATGATTCAGCCACGCAGATTATGTTGAACTTCTACCGGTTGCTAAAACAAGATACAAATGCCATAAAAATCCAGCCATTTACAAAAATAATAAATTCTTTTGTAACTGGAAGAAATACTATGTGCCAGTACAATCTAAAAGCATGCTGTAATGTTATTGCAATAGACCCTTCAGGCGTAATTTATCCTTGTGGGAAAGCAACGGGAAAAGAGATGAGATCTTTGGCTCAAATCAGTGACTTGTGTAGCATCACAGATATCTTCCAATTTAATAAAATTAATGAGTTCATAGAAAGTAGAACTGCACTCATTAAGGATTGTTGCAAATATGCAAGTATATGCAATGCAGGATGTCCGCAGGAATCGCTTAACGTTAAAGGAGATGAATTTGAAAAGACATATTACTGTCCCACTAGAATGAGATTATTTTCTGAGATAGAAAAAGATCTTAGAAGGTCAGATTAAAATGAGAGAATTGAATACTTTACAGGAAGTTTTTGAAGCTCTTGAATATGTTTGTCAAAAATTAAATTTGGCGTTTAATCGAGATTCTTTTCATCATCTCACAATAAAAGATCCGAAGCGATTTTACTTAATTCCTTTTCTCAATAATTTTATTGATTCTTCTTTCGCAGTCTTTGGAAACGTCGAAGATGAGCGACTTAATAATTTAGAAAATTTTTACAACTCTGATTTATTTCAGAATCTGTCTAGAGGAGTTGCAGGCACAACCTTATATGAAAACCATCCTCGATTAAGTCATGTGAAGAAACATTTACCGGAGATACATTCCACCATAACCAAATTACCCTGCGTCTTGATTTATTCTGCCAAAGAACAAAACGCGAGATTTTTCAGACTGTTATTTCACGAGTTCATTCATATTTTGATACATGATGCGGTTCAATTTTCAGATGATAAAGAGAAAGAGGGGTTTGTAAGAGGAATAGAAATAAAACTGGGCTTAAGAGAATTCAATCAAAAAGATAATTATTGTTTATTTTATCAACAAATAAAAAATGAAAAACTACTTGCCACGTTAGAGAAAATATGATGCTCTTCACTAAAAAGTACACTTCCCAAAGATACTTTGATAATGAAATCACTTTCTCAAATACTTTTAGATATAGGTTGCAAATACCTAAAATTGTTTCAGTTGAACGCCTGAATTTAATTGTGCAGTGGGAGAAGATAGAAGGACAAGTCCCAACTCCATATTCAGTCTATGAAGCAATATTGAATTTTCACAAAATTCAGAAAAATAGCGACTTTAATTTATTTAAACAATTTGATTATAGAAATCTTGAACGAATTATTGGCGTTTTGGAACAGGACAATGTACTGAAAAAAGGAAGTGTATCATTAGATGAAATTGTGCCAATTGTTAATAAGCATCAGGTTGTTTGCCACGGCGACGCGCACATAAACAACTTTATAGAGAAAGACGGTGCGGTTTATTTTATAGATGCCTCATTTTGCAATATTGCATCTCACTTTTATGATTTCGCTAAATTATTTTATCTGGATAAAAAGAATCATCAAATCATACTTCATGATTATTATGAAAGACATTTCAAACAAATAGATACTTTCTCTTTTGCGGAGATTAATTATTATTCTGAGCTTCTTCTCAGGAGTTGTATTGACTATTATGGTGTTTTTGTCGAGGGGGAAAAGAATAGTATGGATTCTCAAAAAAAGCACACAGAATTAATCGCTCACTATTGCAGAGAATATAATTCTCACAGCAAACAGTAAACTTTATAAAAAACTCTTAATTCTAACTCTCTATGGGTCTATTAATGGATTTATGGGATTTTATGCGAGAAAGAAAGAAGTGGTGGTTGTTGCCAATAGTTATCATGCTTCTATTTGTTGGAATGCTAATTGTCTTTGCCCAAAGCAGTGCAGTTTCGCCGTTTATTTATGCGTTGTTTTAGTCGATTTTTTTTAGTTAAATTTTTAAACATCCTATAGTTATTGAAATGTATGACATTCAATTTAGAAGTTATTTGCAAAGATGCAGCTAAGAAGTTAAGTGTTGAACTTAAAACTCTTTCGTTTGAAGAAATTTTTGATGAATATTGTAATTCTATGCTGAACGTTAAAGGAGCTATATTGGAGAATCCGGATATTTTGTGGGATTTAGAAAACTGGGCTAATTGCAGAACATATTCTCTCAGTGTTGATACAAGAGGTTCAGAAGTTTGTTACAAAGGAAAAAATAAAGATTATATTTTTGTTTATGCTAAATTGACTGAAAAAGATAGTCAGAATGCAAGTGAAGTATTGTACATCGATGGAAAAGATAGACAAATATGTTTTTACCTTGGAGTTAATGGAGCTAATGATTTTATGCGAGTCGAGGACAATAGACTGGCAAATATTATTGAGGAACTTACAGGGGCTGATAGTATGTCTGTGAGGTCTGAACTGAGGCCTGAAAGACGTGATGTGCCTGTTCATTATATTAAATTGAAAAACGGCGAAAAAGTTAACCAAGCAACAGTTGAGTATATTGCTAAAATTTTAGAATGATTTTCTAGATCCACCCCATGCTCTTAGCATCTTCTAAATAAGTAGATACTGCATAATCTATGAACTTTTTGTATTTTTTCTGAACTTGTGCATCTTCTAGAGTTTTGTAATAGTTTAATTTTTTCTCGACTTTTATATCTAATAAAGGATATTTGTGCTTCAAAAGAATAAAATTCATTAGCAATCGTCCAACTCTTCCGTTTCCATCTCTAAACGGATGAATTTTCTCAAATTTGATGTGGAACAAACAAGCTAATTCAAAAGGATGAATGTTTTTGTTTTTTGAATACCATTCGATTAGTGCTTTCATTTCTTTTTCTATGTCGATTGGAAGAGGAGGCATTAATCTGGAGCCAATAATTCTTACAGGAACAGTTCTGTATTCTCCCAATTCTTGCTCGAGAATTCTATTCATTACAATGAAATGAATTTTTTTAATAGAGCTCTCAGTTATGTCTTGCATTTTTTTAATATGATTGAACGCCTCTCTCATATTTGTTGCTCCATAAATCTCTCTCAAATCTTTTCCTTCAGGAGTGATGTTTTTGTTAATTATTATTCCTGTTTCTTGTAAAGAAAGAGTGCTTCCTTCTATTGCGTTGGTGTTGTAAGTAAAACTTGTTATTGTGGCATCTTCGAAATGTCTGAAATCATTCTCAGTTAGTTTGCTCAAGTAATCTTTATAGTTAAATTTGAGTTTTCTTAAGAATGCTGCCTGCTCTTTAGAAAGGTATTTTGTGGGCACGTTTTCTGTTCTTTTTAAGAATTTAGCTAACTCTTCTTTCGAAGGCTTTTTTGTTCCAAAATACTTCGTTTCTTTAACCCACTTATCTTTTCCCCGTCGAGTATTCTTAACGATATAGTAATATTCTTTATTGCCAATCTTTCTCAGCTCTAAGTATACCATGTGCGTACCTTGTGGGCACAAGTATATAAATCTTTACTTGTGGGCACAGAATTAATGTTTCACATACACCAAAAACTCCACTCCTGGCCTGTTATGGAACTCTTTCTTAGAATAATTCTCCAACTTAAAATCCAGCTCGGTTTCATTCACTTTATTCCCTATTGCAATCTCTCCAGTTGGAGCTTCAATTACTTTCGCATGCCAAGCGACGTTTTTATACTCGCGCAAGTTCCAAGGCAATGGCCAGTATTCTTCTGATAAAATATCTATTGATGTATTCTTACCATTGAATTTTTGAGAACTATTTTCTATGTATTCCAGCATCTCTCTAAAATCTTCTGTAGCTTGAACGTAAACATAAGGAATTTTTGATTCATCTGTATATTTGACGAAGCTTATTTGGTAAGAAATGAAAGTGATTGCAACTGCGAAAATAATTGCAATTGTAAAAAATATTTTTTCTTTATTCTTTTCAACTAACAAATCGTACTCTTTTTGCACAGCATATCCTGCAGCAATACACATCGGAGCAATGATGTAAACAATGTGCCATGGAGTTTTGTAAGACAAAAATGAAAAAAGTAATAAATTGTACGTTGAAAGGAAAATAAATAATCTGCTGAATAAATTTCTCGCTAAAAACAATGAAGCAATAGATAGCATCAAAATGAAAGACTCAAACAAATACAATGTTCTTGCATAATACCAAATGGATTTGTAGTGTCCTGTTTGCTGTCCAATCTTTTGAAGATTATATGAGATGGGGGTGTTAAGTCCTTTATCTAATCCATCAGATGTTTGAGTAAATCCTGCAGTATAAAATAAAGAAAACAAAACTGCTGTTACGAAAAATGCAATAATTGCAGGAAGAAAATATCTTTGAACATCAACGGAAATTATTATTCCTTTTTTCCACCATCTATCATATGAAAAGAGAGCGAAAAGAGCGACAATCGCTGAAAATAAAATTCCTACACTTGCGTAAATAAGATTTGTTGAAACTCCAGTTTTAATATTAACAAAATCAATTATGTGATTCAAATTAAGAATATAAAAAACAAAAGGAAACAAAGAAAATTGTATTATGTTCGCAATTATTTTAGCTCCTGAAGTCCAATGTTCTTTAACTCCTTTGTGTATGGCAAGCAATACAAAAAACAAAAGTATTCCTGGCAAAAGCATATGAACAACTTCCTTTATTGAGAACATAAATGCAAGAGCTACAGACGCTAAATACAAAAATTTATTTTTCTGGCCATCAAAATATTCGAA
This sequence comes from uncultured Methanosarcinales archaeon, assembly GCA_964360565.1. GTDB lineage: Archaea > Nanobdellota > Nanobdellia > Woesearchaeales > ARS49 > CAYHXI01. Next base: position 16,854 of record CAYHXI010000015.1, read on the forward strand.
AATAGCATAAACAAACAGCAAATAAAAGAACACAAAAGGAACGTCGTGGAAAGAAAACCTAGAATAATAAACTAAAGCAGGAGATGTCGCAATAAAAAAAGCAGATGTCAGCATACCAATATCACTCAAATATTTTTTCATAGGCCAAACCAAAAGAATTGCAAGAACTCCAAATATTGCAGTTCCTAATCTCAATGTAAAATCTTGCATGCCAAATATTTTCATAAATCCTGCAGAAATGTAAAACATCACAGGGCCATGATATTCTGGGTCAAAGCTATAATAACCATCATTTAGAATATTTTCAACAAACGAAGAAAAAACTCCTTCATCATGATGTATTGGTCGTCTATCCAAATCATACAGTCGCAGAAATGCACCTAGTAGAAATATAAGTACAAATACTAAAATCACCTGTTTTTTGTTCATGTTGAATTAACTTTAACTTAACTTTAACAAGCATATAAATATTTCCCTAAACTGAGTGTTTAACGAAATAATAAAGCATACTTTTCAAATGCGACAAAAATAAATTGATGTTTCTTTTGCTACCATGTCCTGCTGAATGATGTGCTACAGCTTCTGGATAATACCAAACTTTTCCTATTCTTCTGCAAATGTCCACGTCTTCGAAATACATGAAAAATCTAGAGTCAAAAAAGTATTTGTTTCTGAAAACCATGAATGCTCCAGAAACCCAGTCGACTTTTTGAGGAGTATCATGATTGTAATCTAGCATATTGTGTTTCTTAAGAGATTTAGAAAATAAATATTTAAGGCCTGGAATATTTCTCGCTAGCATCAAACAGAATGTCGGAAATGTTCTGCAGGACAATTGCACAGAACCATCATCGTTCAATAGTTTAGGTGCTGCAATATTAACCTCTTTATTTTTACTCATGAATTCCACTAGTTTATCAACTGTGTGCTCATTCAATATTAAATCGGGATTTAATATAAAGATTAATTTTCCTTTTGCTACTGAAATTGCTTTATTGCATGCAGTTCCATACCCTAGGTTTCTTTTATTGTTTATTACTTTGGCACTCTTAAGAAATATCGATTCGCTGTTGTTGGATACAATCACTTCATGAGATTGTCTAACAAATGAATGAATTTGTTGTACTAAAGAACTAACATCTCGTTTGTATCTTACAATGATGAAAGAGAGTTCAACATTCATATGTGCAATTCATTTCATAATCTTTTTAAAGCTTTGCTCGAGAAGAAACCATATAGAGGATCATATAGATGAATGAGCGAACAATCAGAACCATGAACAACAAAATAACTATAATCGGCGGAGGAGTAGCAGGAGCAAGCACAGCAATTAAGCTAGCTGACAAACTAGATTCTTCTTCAATTACTCTGATAGATAAAAATCATCATTTTGGCAAAGCCTGCTCAGGAATTCTTACATTTGCTGTTGATGACTCGATTAAAATTCCAAATGAAGTTATAGTTAGCAAAATAAAAAACTTCAGAATTATTGCTCCAAATGGAGAAAAGCTTGAGCTGAGCTTTAAACGTCCAGATATTGTATGTGAGCGAGAAAAACTTAATGAACATTTGAACAATTTAGTGCAAGATAAAGGAGTCAATATAATTAGACCTGCCGAACTAAAGCAAATAGACAATAAGTCCGTTGTAATTAAGAGAGGAACTGAAACTTCAGCCATTAAAACAACTCATTTAATCGGTGCAGACGGCTCTAGAAGCACAGTTGCAAATCTTTCTGGAATTTTTGACTCAAGAAATTTTTTTGTAGGTGCAAAAGCAATTGTTGAACAAGAACATGACGACACGATAGAAGTTTATCCTAATATAGGATGTTTTGCTTGGAGTGTTCCTCACGGTCCAGAACATGTTGAAGTTGGAACTATCTCTTATCCTAATCAAGGCGCAGTTTTTGATAATTTTCTCAAAAGATTTGAGGGCAAAATAATTTCTAAAGAAGGCGCATTGATTCCATTGCACAATCCTTTTGTTAAAACATTCACTGAATTTAAAGGAATCAAAACTTATTTAGTGGGAGATGCTGCAACAATGGTTAAAGCAACAACTGGAGGGAGCATAATTCAAAGTTTTATCGCGTCGCAATGTTTAGTTGATTCAATTGTTGAAGATAAAAATTACGGATTTGAATGGAGGAAAAAATTAGGAATCGAATTATTCACTCATCTCAGAGTAAGAAAAGTCCTTGACAAACTCTCTGAAAAAGATTGGAACAACTTGATTAATTCTTTCCAAGACGTTAAAATAAAAAATCTTTTAGAAACCAAAACTCGAGATTATCCAACTGCTCTTGTTCTAAGAACTCTTCTTAACAAACCTTCTTTGTTGAAGTTCGGGTTGAAG
>CAYHXI010000016.1:0-13630 GCA_964360565.1 uncultured Methanosarcinales archaeon
TTTCGAACTGCTACATGAAATAATATTTCACAAAGACTATTAATTCACCAACTATTTTCTGAATGAGCGAAGCGAATTCGAAAATAGTAATCTTTAAAAACAACTTGCCTAATATCTACTTTATGACCTCCACACAAGATTACTTTTATGAACTTAGGATTCCTAAGGAACGCGTCGCAGTAGTAATAGGTAAAGGCGGCGAAATGAAGAAAAAATTAGAAATTGAAACAAAAACTAAGTTAGATGTCGACAGCGAAGAGGGCATTGTGAGTATATCTGGCGATAATGCTTTGCATGTTTTTTCGTCAAGAGAGGTGATTCGAGCAATAGGTCGTGGTTTTAATCCTGAAATTGCTCTTATGCTTTTGAAGCAGGATTACGGTTTAGAAATTGTTAATGTTGCAGATTTTGCCAAAAACCAAAAAGATGTAATTCGTTTAAGAGGCAGAGTTATCGGAGAAAAAGGCAAATCCCGAACAACAATAGAAGAATTAACAGAAACGTATATATCTGTGTTCGGTAAAACAATAAGCATCCTTGGAGAATTTCAAGGTTTATCAACTGCGCGAAGAGCTATTGAGCAATTGCTCGAGGGAAGCCCACACAGTAATGTTTACACTTGGCTTGAAAAACAGCACAAAGAAATGAAAAGAAGAGGAATGCTAGAATATGTCAAAAGATGAACCGATTGCAGTAGAGCTTGCAAAAAAACAGAGAGATATTTCAGTAGCAGAATTTTTTGAGAGAAACAGACACCTTCTTGGTTTTGATAATAAAAGAAAAGCCCTTCTCACAGTTGTTAAAGAAGCAGTAGATAATTCAATTGATGCTTGCGAGGAAGCAAGAATTCTTCCAGAAATAAAAATAGAAATTGTTGACATGCAGAACGACCGCTTTAAAATTTCTGTAGAAGACAATGGTCCGGGAATTGTTAAGAAGCAAATACCCAGCATTTTTGCAAAATTATTATATGGAAGCAAGTTCCACAGAATGAGGCAGTCTCTCACTGCAGATCAATCATTGCTTATAGAAAAAGATGGAAAAGTTGAGATTACAAAAATTGGAGATTTTGTTGATGCTCACTTAGTTGGAGAAGGTGAGCAAAACATATCTGACCTTAAAGTAAGAGTTCCAGCTTTCAACTGGAAAAATTACAATTATTCGTTCAAGCCAGTTTCTCATGTTATAAAACATAAGCAAGAAAACGAGATTTACGAAATAATTTTGGAGTCTGGAAGAAAAATAAAAGTCACTGGCTGTCATAGCTTGTTCACGCTAAATAAAGAAATTTCTGTTGTTGAAGCTGAAGCAAGAAATTTGAAAGAAGGAGATCATATCATAGTTCCTAAAAAGATTCCAGAGCCTCAAATTAAAAATTCAATTTGTTTATTAGATTATATCTCTCTTGAAGAAGCAAAAAAGCAGTGGTGGTATGTCTATGGATTTGAAGGGAAAGAAATAGCAGAATTTTTCAGAAAAGCAGAAGTGATTCACAAAAGAACTTCAAAGTCTAGGAAGTTTTATAGATTTGAATCAAATGGACAATTTATTGACGTATTAGACGATTCTTATAAACAATATCTTTCAAAAGGATTTTTGCCATTGCATTTAGTTATAGAAACTGGCTTTCACATTTGTGAGCAGAATTATGTTAAAACATATCATCATGGCCAAGAAACAAAGATTCCGCTTTACTGGAGTATAACTCCTCAGCTTATGAGATTTCTCGGATTTTTTGTTGCAGAAGGCCATTCTGATAAAAGACAAATAGCATTCACTTTTGGAAGCGATGAAAAAGAATTCGTTAAAGAAATCTCTGATTTTGCAATCAATCATGGAATGAATTACACTATTGAAAATAGAGATAGAAATGCAATAAGAATTAAAGTATTTGGAGGATTAATTTCAACGGTTATCTCTAAATTATGCGGTAAAGGAGCAAAAAACAAAAAAATTCCTGATTTTGTTTTTTCATCTAACTATGAAAACAGACAGCATTTCTTAGATGCTCTTTATCAAGGCGACGGCCACAAGTTTAAAGAAAGAAATCAATTGACACATTCCACAGTTAGCGAAACTCTTGCAAATCAAGTAATGTACTTATGGCTTTTCCAAGGAGTTGTTGCTCACCAGCATACAAAAATAATTCAAGGCTTAGGAAAAACTCCTTCCGTTTGCTTTGTTACAAATATTTACGGATACGACATAAACAAAAGTTTTGTTTTTGAAGCAGATACAGAAGACTGCAAAAGTTGTGATTTCATTCCAAAAGAGTATTTAAAAGAATTTAAACCATTGAGTGCGTTATCAAACAGAAAACAGATTCTCAAATCAATTGGATTGGGGTATACTGAATCTCAATATTCCAAATACACCAAATTTTTTGAAGCTGCAAAAAATACAGTAAACAAAAACATATTATTAGAAACAGTTAATCTGAACAAGCACAATCTTAATTTTCTAGAATACAAAGGACTGGTTCAATTATCAGACAATCAAATTCTGCTAACTCAGAAATTTAATTTGCTTGAACAAAAAATCAATATTATAGAAAAATTCTTAAATTCAGACCTTTGTCTTTTGAAAATAAAATCTATTAAAAAATTAGACATTGAAAATCAGTGGGTTTATGACCTTTCAGTTCCAGAATGTGAAAATTTTGTTGCAGGTTTTGGAGGAGTTGCAGCTCACAACAGTCGTGGTCAACAGGGTATTGGAATTTCTGCAGCAGTTCTTTACGCTCAATTAACAACTGGAAGACCTGCTAAAATACTTTCAAAAATCTCTCCAAAGCATCCTGCAGTTTATACTGAACTTAATATTAACACTCAAACAAACTCTCCAGTTATTGTTAAAGAAGAAGAACGGGAATGGAAAAAAGAGCAAGGCACTAGAGTGGAGCTTGATATAGAAGCAGTGTATCAAAAGGGCGACCAGAGTGTAGATACTTATTTGAAAGAAACAGCAATAGCAAATCCTCATGTTACATTAATTTATACTTCTCCAAAATCAGAACAATTTATTTTTGCAAGAGCAACAGATAAACTTCCTGCTGAACCTAAAGAAATCAAGCCGCATCCTTATGGAGTCGAACACGGCATTCTTCAAAAAATGATTTCTGCAACTGAATGCAGAACTTTGCAGGCTTTTCTTACTCAAGAATTTTCTAGAGTAGGTCCTGAAACTGCTAAAGAAATATGTTCGAATGCTTCTCTTCAAACCACTTTGAAACCTAGAGAATTAGTTCATGCTCAAGTTGAGCAGTTGATGCATGGAATTAAAAATACAAAAATAATTTCGCCTTCAACAGATTGCATAGTTCCTATAGGTGAAGAGTTGCTTGAGAAAGGCCTTAAGAAAGAAGTTAATGCTGAATTTTATACTGCTGTTGCAAGAAGTCCTGATGTTTACAAAGGAATCCCTTTTGTAGTTGAAGTAGCACTAGCTTATGGAGGCGAACAGCCTTCTGATGAGTCTGCAAGACTGTTAAGATTTGCAAATAGAGTTCCTTTGTTGTATCAACAGAGTGCTTGTGCAACATTTAAGTCTGTTGTTGGAACGAATTGGAAATCTTACGGCATTCAACAAAGCGGTGGAGCGCTTCCTCAAGGTCCGCTTACTATTGCAATTAGTTTAGTTTCTGTTTGGCCTCCTTTTACTTCAGAAGCAAAAGAAGCTATAGCTCATTATCCTGAAATTATCAAGGAAATAAAACTTGCACTTCAAGATGCTGGAAGAAAACTTGGAGCTTATGTTAACAAAAAGAAAAGAGCAGGCATTGAGCAGGAGAGAGTAAATATTTTTGAAAGATACATTCCAGAAGTTGCAGATTCACTTTCAAGATTAACTGGAGAAAATAAAAATAAACTCATCGAGAGCATGAAAAAAATGCTTGAGAAAAACAAAGAGTTCATTCAGCAAAACAAAGGAGAGTTAAAAGGTGAAGTTGAACCGAGACCTAAAGGAGAGAAAGGAGAAAAACAAGCTACTCTTAAAGGAACTTTTGAAGAGGAAGAATAATGGCAGAAGATATTAGAAAAAGATTAGTGGACTTGGGAAAAAAAGTTGTCGGTGATATTTTTAAGAATAAAAATCCTGCAATAGATATTCCAGTTAGAGCGATTTCAAATGTTGTTTATGATGAAAAAACTAAGATGCTTGCTTTGGGAGAGAAGATTGCTCAGAGATTTTTCTTTAATGTCGGCCACTCAAAAAAATTCTTGCAAACGCTTGAAGTTGCTGCAATAAGCAAAAGTCTTATTGAAGTTGCAAAGCACGCCAGTTTAAGAGATGTATTTTACATGGCTAAGAGAACAATCCCTGGAAGCAATATTAATATTGTTGATGACCAGCCAGAGTCTGACAAAGCGATAGAAGATTTAGAATTAATAACTGATCTTTCAAGAGAGCAGTTGAACATTAATGCAAACAAAATGGGTTCTGTTGCTGGAAGCGTAATAGTTGAGGACAAAGGAGACACAATAGACTGGTCGAAATTGGGAAGCGGTGGCTGGAGCATCCCTTCAAATGTCGAAGAAATAAAATTCAAAAAAGTTAATGCTAAATATGTTATTTACATGGAGAAAGCTGCTGTTTGGGAGAGATTGCACGAGGACAAATTCTGGGAGAAGCAGAACTGTTTAATCATGTCTTCACAAGGGCAGACGACTAGAGGAATAAGACGATTGCTTCAGAGGCTTTCTCAAGAGCATAACCTGCCAATTTTTGTTCTTGCAGACTTCGACCCCTGGGGAATGTATATTTACTCAGTTATAAAATACGGTTCGATAAATCTCGCTCACATTTCTGAAAAAATGACTATTCCAAATGTTAAATTTTTAGGAATAACTGCCGACGACATAATAAAGTATGATTTGAAAAAGAATTTTATTCAAATGAAAGAAATTGATTTTTCTAGATTGAAGCAATTGTCTGAATATCAGTGGTTCAAAAACAACAAGAACTGGCAGAGGCAATTCAAAATGATGAAAGACTTCGGCTCGAAAGCAGAAATCCAAGCATTAAGTGGACGAGGAATCACATTTATTTCTGAAAGATACCTCCCTGAGAAATTGAAGAACAAGGATTATGTGGAATAAACTTTTCTTACCGATAACTGCTTAGATTATATCGCACATTAGCGATGCAGTTATCGGGATAGACAATTGCACCTAGTTTGCTATAGATTGTGCAATTGTCTATAAAAAGAAAAGTTTAATCAAAAGAAGAAAACTATTTCTTAGATGAGGATTTTTGGAAGTTTTGCGAGAGTGGAAAAGTGGGGATTAGTTTTATAAAGAATATAATAAATAAATAATTTATGATTCCTAAAATTAATATTAAAGATAAAATTAGAGAAATTGATGGCAGACCTTATTATCCAATAGAAGTAGCAAGAGTTAATGATCAAGTTGTTAGAATTGCACTAGTTAGAGGAGAATATCATTGGCATAAACATGAAAATGAAGATGAGTTATTTTATGTAATTAAAGGAAGAATAACAATTCAAATGAAAGCTCCAAATTCAAATATAACATTAACTGAAGGTCAAATAGCAGTAATACCTAAAGGTGTTGAACATTGTTCTACGAGTGATGAAGATACTTACATTCTAATGTTTGAACCTTCCACTCTTCAAAGTAAAGGAAATTAAATTTCATCCTAATAAACCGTCCTCTCTTCCTCCAAACAACTCTTCTTCTCTAGACTCTTTCAAGAAACAAATAATCTCTTTCTGTAAAACAGGCGAGTATTTTTTCAGTATAGATTGGAAAAGTTCATACTTATTACCATTATTTTAACAATTGTTACTAAAATGATAACATTATTGAGGTCTGGATTTGAAAATCATGCACAAACCTTTAAATATTAGTCCCTCTCAGAGGTATTATTATGGCATCTGCTAGTAAGTATGAAAGAATACTTGAATTGTTTTTTAACGAAGGCTCGAAGCACTGGCACTTTGAAGAAATAATCCAGAAAAGCAGTTTAAGTAGAGATAAGGTCAACAAATGGTTGAAAAGGTTCATTGATAAAGATATTATTTGCAAGATTAAAGAAAACAAAAAAATGCCTTATTATGTTGGAAATTTTTCAAGCCCAATTTACAAAAGCAAGAAAAGAGTATATTCTTTGAGAAAATTTTACAATAGCGGTTTTTTACCTCATTTAATAAGTCTGGAAAAAGCAAAAACAGTGATTATTTTTGGCAGCTTTTCAAGAGCAGATTGGTACACTGAAAGTGACATAGATTTATTTATCTATGGAGACGACTCTGAATTAGAAAAAGGAAAATACGAAATCAAACTTAATCGAGAAATTCAATTGTTTTCCTGCAGAGATAGAAAAGATTTTAAACATCTTGGCAATGCTTTGTTACGAAATATAATTTCAGGTTATTTAGTTAAAGGAGACCTTAATTTTGTGAGTGAAATAAATGCCTAAGCAAAAAACATTAGCACAAGCATATGAAGAATGCGAAGTTGGAGGAATGTTCAAAGACCAAGAATTAGTTGAAATAGATAAAATTAATACAATTATTCAAATCTCTCAAACGAATATTTCTGTTGCTGAACAAATAAAAAAATCATTAGGTAAAACAAGTTTGGAATGGTCTGTTGTCTATAAATTGTATTATGATGCAATAAATGGACTTGCAGACGCTTTGGTAAGGTTTGATAAAAAGAAAATTCCCAATCATCAATGTCTTTTTGCTTATCTTTGTTTCAAATTCTCTGAACTAGACTTGAGCTGGGATTTCTTTGAGCTTATAAGAACAAAGAGAAATGGATTGAATTATTACGGCACACTGATAAATTATGAGGATTGGAAAAAAGCAGAGATTCAATTCAAACTTTATATTAAAACAATCAAAGAAGAATTAAATAAAAAACTAACCAAATGAACCTCTTAATCACAGGCGGAGCTGGATTTATTGGAAGTAATTTTATTTCACAACTTCTAATTTTCCAAACTTGCCTGTTGACAACTGTTTCTCGTCTTTCCACTCGCTGACATAGCCGTTTGTGATGTGGATTTTGTCTCCTTCTTTTACTTGGTCGACTTGTTCATTCCACAGTGTTAGTTTTATTTGTCCGCTGTCGTCTTTTAGAATTGCATTTGCTACTTTTCCTGTTTTTCCGAATTTGTCGAAGTTCCTTGGCTCTGCAATCTCTATTACTTCGCCGATAACGTCGATTTTTCCTTCTCCTGCTTTGAGGTCTTTGATTTCCATGAGATAGGTAGAATAGTGGTTATTTTAAAAGCTTTTCCCTGAAAGTGGTTTTTCGTGCGTAAGTTTTTTAAATACAAAAACACCTATGCAGTGCATGGAAAAGCAAGCTGGTAAAAAATTGAGTGCAAGATGTACTTCTTGCAATTATGTTTTCTTTACAGCAAAGTTTCCTAGACTGTGTCCTTACTGCGGCAAAGAAGGAAGTGTTACAGACAACGCTTTAGGTGGAGCACAGAAAATAGTTGATGAAGTCTCCGGCTGGGAAGATAGGAGTACTAAGTTTTAGTTCTATGGATGATTCTTTTGGCAATCTTTTTGAGAATTAGCCAGATAGAAAATTCTGTGCTAAATGTAATGCAATTAACAGAATTTTCTATACAAAAGCTTTTTAATCAACTAACTACTACCGACAAACTACTTCCCACTAACCACACACGAAGTTGCGCCCTTAGCTCAGCCTGGATAGAGCGACTGCCTTCTATTGGGAGACCCAACACTTTTGGGACGTTACCCAAAAGTAAGCAGTAGGTCGGGGGTTCAAATCCTCTAGGGCGCGTGTATAGTTTATGGTCAGTGATTTGTAGTATTTTGTAGTGTTTTTTTATAAATTACAATTAATTGCCCAAACTATATTGAGCCACTATGATAAAACTAATCAGTTTTGACTTGGATGATACATTGAGTGATTCTACTTTTGATAACTTGATTTGGTATACAGAAATACCTAAAGCTTTTGCTAAAGAAAGAAATGTGAGTTTTGATGAAGCTTATAAAACAGTAACTGAAGAATACAAAAATTTGTGGGGTAAATCAAAAGGAAATTGGAGAGATGCAGGTTTTTGGCTTAAACATTTTGGCCTGCAAACAACTTGGGAAGATTTAATTAACATATTGCACAAAGAAATAAAGCATTTTGAAGATGTAGATGAAGTTCTCACAGTATTATCCAAAAAGTTCACTTTGGTGATTGTTTCAAATGCAGAAAGAAAATTCATAGACGCTAAAATAAAGTGCGGAAATTTAGGAAAATTCTTCAAGAAAATTTATTCAGCATCATCTGACTTTAATAAAAAAAAGAAAGATGCAGAAGTATTCCAAAAAGTTCTTTTCGACTTCAATATAAAACCTGAAGAAATGGTTCACATCGGTGATGAGGAGGAATACGACGTCAAAGTACCAAAATCAATAGGAATTAAAGCATTTCTTCTGTGTAGAAAAGGAGATAAGCCCGCTGATTTTAGGAATTTAAGAGAATTCACAATAGCATTAGAAAAAGAAGTTTCATCCTAGAATCTCCTCAATTTTTTGTTTTCTTTTAGTTTCTAATTCAGTGTATTCTTTTGTTATTGGTATTCCTTTCTTTTTAGTTATTGAGTATCCAATTAAGTAAGCTATCAAGCTAATCACAGTACTTCCCGTGAGAACTTTACCAAAAATAGCGTAAATACTCCCTGTGAGTATGCTTGCAATCTCTCGAGCTCCTTTTCTTATGTTCAAATACTCTCTAAACTCTGAATCAACTTTTACATAACTGTGTATTTCTTTGACTAAATTATTTTTCAGCTCTCCAACTCTTTCTTGATTGTAAATTGGAGAATTATAACTCTTAAAGAACTCTTCTATTTTTGGAGTTAATCTTCCAACTAGTTCCTCTTCTTTTAATTCAGTAGATAATTGTCTATTCAAATATAAATCTTCCAAAAATCCTTCTAAGTCTTTTTTCAGTTGATTTGAGATGTGCATTTTTTGTTCAACTCTTTCTTTGTTTTTTTAAAGTCTTCATATTTTTTACTGATCATTCCATCAACAATGTCTGTTATGTAAATTCCTCCCCAAAATCCTACTAAAGCACTAACTGGAATAAATGCCGGAGCAACAAAATTTAGCAATATTGCAGTTTCTAAACCAATTGCAACTCCTCCTAGCAGAAATACGGAAAATAATTTATTCATAGATGTATTTACTTTAGGTTCTTCTGTGTACATCCCATACGTTGCTTCAACATACTGCGGCATAACTTCATCAACTCCTTTTTTAATTTTGTTTATTTCTTCTTTATTGTATAAAGAGTAATCTAAGTGATTAAAAAAAGAATTAGTCTGCTGCGAAGCTGAAAGAGTTATTTGTTCTTTTGTGCCTTTAGATAATCCTTTCACTAAATCATCTAAAGAATTAAATAATTCTTTTAATTCTCCTTTGAATCCTGCTGTAGTGTACATGCTTGTTGATTAATACTGTTGGAGTATAAAAGATTTGCTGAATTCAATTGTGAGAAAGTAAACATTTTTAAACCAATACGTGTTTGAGATTAAAATGGCAGAATATGTATATTATCAAAAAAGGCATTTTTTAATAGGAGATGAAGTATCTGGAGCAGTAATTGGAATCTCTCTTGGTTTTGAAGGGTTATTGAATAAATTAAGAGATGAAAACAATAAAGTTAATGTAGGAGTATCTCAATTTCCAGTTCGCAGTCCAGCAAATGGCAACATAACCAAATCTTTTGAAGAATTAGTTAGTAAATATGGTGGTGCTTTAAGAGAAACAGTGAATAAGGACAAAATGGTTGCAGTCCTATATTTTCGCACTCAAGGAACTAGCACTTTTGACGAAATCAATCAAAGATTAGTTTCTGTTAAAGAACCAGTAGATGTGGAATTAAATGATTCTGAATTAGACACTCTCGATACTTTGATGAAAGGAATGCAGTATGAAAGATTTAAGAAATAATTATTAATTTTTTTTTATACATCAATCTCTTTTACAAACCTTGCATGCTCCATTATGAAGTCTCGTCGAGGTTCTACTTCATCTCCCATTAATATTGAGAATATTCTGTCTGCTTCGACAGCATCTTCTATTCTGATTTGTTTGAGCACTCTAACTGCAGGGTCTAAAGTTGTTTCCCATAATTGTTTTGGATTCATCTCTCCCAGTCCTTTGTATCTTTGTATATTGACATTTTCTCCAATTTCTTTGAGTACTGTTTCTTTTTCTTCCTCAGAGTATACGTACCATGCTTTTTTGCTTCGCTCGAGTTTGTATAACGGTGGCTGTGCAACAAATATTTTTCCCTGCTCTATTAATGGTTTCATGTATCTGTAAAAGAAAGTTAAAAGCAAGCATGCTATGTGTGAGCCGTCGACATCTGCGTCAGTCATGATTATGATTTTTCCATATCTTAATTTTTCTGCGTGGAAATCTTCTGCTACTCCAGTTCCTATTGCCATGATTAAAGGAGTTATTACTTCGCTTTTGATTACTTTGATTAATCTTGCTTTTTCTACATTTAATATTTTTCCTCTTAGTGGAAGCACTGCTTGGAATTCTCTGCTTCTGCCCATTTTACAGCTGTTATGAACAAAAACACCAGAAGCTAAAGCAAAATTGTGTGTTTCTGGAACTTCTATGTCATAAACATCTATTTTATTATCTAAAAATATGATTTCTTTTACTTTGTGGTTGTAATCTTTTGAATTTTCTACTTCAGATAATTGTTCATAAAGTGGCATAAGAGATTCATTAATTTTCAATTCTTGAGCAGCTTTATACTCCATATTTCTCAGCATAAATAAATGGTCTGGCGTGCAAGTTATTTCTTCTTCATTGTCAAGAACGACTTTAATAACTGAAACATTTGTTTTGGTTTTTCTAGGATTAGTTATTTTTTGAATTCCTATGCTTCTGTTATCAAGTATTGTGTAGCAGAAGTTTTCTTTGCCTTGTTCGTTTTCTTTTACTAATTCATTAAAAGGTAAATTTCTTCCATCTGCGAGTGCAACTTTTGTTTCTCCAGAAAAACATCCCCCTGCAGAATCTCCTTCGACAATAAATAGTTCTGTTTTTTCTTTGTCTTTACTTGCACAGTCGGCTAGTTTTCCTGGCAGAGATGAAAATTCTAAGAGTCCTTTTCTTCTAACTAACTCTCTCGCTTTTCGTGCTGCTTCTCTCGCTCTTGCTGCATCTATGCACTTGAAAAGTATTATTTTTGCAACAGAGGGATTTTCTTCTAAGAATGAAGATAATGCATCTCCAACTATACTTTCAACGATTCCTTTTACTTCACTATTTCCTAATTTTGTTTTTGTCTGTCCTTCAAATTGAGGGTCGGGAACTTTTACAGAAATTATTGCTGTTAATCCTTCTTTGAAATCGTCGCTTGTTAGAGTTACTTCTTTTGGTATGAGATTTTTTTTGGTTGCGTATGTGTTGAGGCATCTTGTCAGTGCAGATTTGAAGCCGGACAAATGTGTTCCTCCTTCATGAGTGTTTATGTTGTTTGCAAATGTGAATGTAATTTCAGTGTATGCATCAGTATATTGCATTGCAACTTCTGCTTTTATTCCATCTTTTTCTTTTTCGAAATAAATTACGCTCCCAAGTTTATTTTTTCCTTTGTTCAAATATTCTACAAATGATATTATTCCTCCGTCGAATTTGAAGACATCTTCTTTTGAAGTTCTTTCATCTTTTAACACTATTTCAATTCCTTTGTTCAGGAAAGAAAGCTCTCTCAGTCGAGTTGCAATAGTGTCGTAATGGAAATCTATTGTTTCAAATATTTGTGAATCTGGCTTGAATGTTATTATTGTTCCATTTTCATTTGATTCTCCCACTATTTTTGTTGGAGAGATTGGCATTCCTCTTTCGTACTCTTGCTGGTATAATTTTCCGTCTCTTTTTACTTTTGCGATTAAGTGTTCTGATAATGCGTTTGTTACTGCAATCCCTACTCCATGCAGTCCTCCGCTGACTTTATACACGGTCTTATCGAACTTTCCTCCTTTGTGGAGCATAGTCATTACTATTTGCAGTGCAGAAACATTGTATTTTGGATGTATATCTACTGGGATTCCTCTGCCGTTGTCTTCCACAGTTATGTATTTGTTGTTGTGTATAGTAACAGAAACTCTTGAACAATAGCCTGCTAAGTGTTCATCAATTGCGTTGTCTATTGCTTCCCACGCTAAATGATGCAGTCCTCTTACATCTGTAGCTCCAATAAACATTCCTGGTCGTTTTCTTACTGGCTCTAATCCTGAAAGCACTTGGATTTCTTCTGCTCCATATTTTGCAGTTATTTTTTCGTTTGGGTTTTGACGTATTTCTGGTATGGTTTGTTCAACTGGAGGAGTGTCTTGAACATTGTTTTGACTAACAGAAACAGATTCATTTTGCTCCACTTTTTGTGCTTGATTTTCTTCAGCCATTTAACTAACTCAAGTTATTTATAAATAAGTTTTAGATGTTGATTTGTCGACGAGAAAATTGCTTGTCGAATAAGAATTTTTAAGCTTCTTTTCTTTATAAATGTTGCTAAAAAAATTTAGAATTATTTGATTTTCATGATTGGCGGCAGAGTTCTAATAACTTCATCTTCTCCAACTAAGAGCAGATCTGATTTTTTTATATTTTTTCCAAATTGAGAGTATATGTCTCTTATTGTTTTTGTGAGTTCTTCTTGATTTTGGTGCAAGATTTGAATTATGCAATTAAATTCAGAAATTCCAAAAGTTATAGAATCGATGTTTTTGTGTTCTTTTGCAAAGTAAATCATCCTGGATTGAGTTTCTTTGTTTAAGTTATCTACATTAATTCTAATCACAGTAAAAGAATAACCTAATTTGCTCATGTTAAACTGTATTCTTGAACCTAATAAAATATTTGAAGATTTTAACTTTTTTATTATGTAGATTGCTAACTCTGAAGAGATTTTTGATTCTCTGGCAAGATCTATTATTTTTGAATTGCTTCCTTTCTCTAACGCTTTTAGAATGGACACTTCTTTATTTGATAAACTTACTTCTTTAGATTCTGAAATGAGTGAGTATGTGCTCTTCTCTTTAACACCAAAAATCTTTAATGGATACAAGTGTGTACTAGTGATTATAAAATATTCTTGAGAATTGATTTTGGTTTTAATTCTGTCAATTAAGTCGTAAAAAACCTCGTTGAAATCTTCATTATTTTTTGAAACTATTGTGGTAAAAAGATCATAAGATGGCATTATCGAACCAATTGTTATTATTGTAGAAACTTTTCTTATTTCCAGCATTACTTCTTCCTTCATTTCTGGACTTTTAAGTTTAAGAAAAATAAACCCCAATTGATTGTATCCCAGAGATTTATAATTAAACATTGTTAGATATCCTTTGACGAGACCGCTAGAATTATATTTTTTAATCCTGTACTCGACTTGATCTCTTGATATGTTACATTTTTTTGCAATCTTAGTATATGGTTCTCTAAAATGATGGTATACATAAGATAAAAGCTTTTTATCTATTAAGTCTAGTTTCATATTATCAATATTCATTTAAAAGTATTTAAATATTACTAAAATAATAAATATTTTTATTATAAAATTTAATATATTAGGAAAATTTAACAGATACT
>CAYHXI010000016.1:13730-18840 GCA_964360565.1 uncultured Methanosarcinales archaeon
TAGGATGTCCAGCCGCATTTGAAGATTCTGAAAAAGAAGAATATCTTATTATAGGAACTGAAGTGGATCCTAAAAATTTTGATTTAGATAAACGAGTCGGAAAAGGAGAAGTTCTTATTAAAATTCCTAAGAAAATTTTAGAAGACATACTTAAGAAATAATTTAATCAAAGAATTTTTAGACAATTTAATAAACTTAAACATACTCAATTATAACGCAATGAATGAAAATCACTCAATTAAACTATTTGAGAATAAGAAAGTCAGAGTTCAGTGGATTGAAGATGACCAAAAATGGTATTTTTCAATAGTTGACATTATAGCGATATTAACTGATAGTGTAGATCCATTTGCTTATTGGAGGAAATTAAAGCAAAGGTTACTTGAAGAAGGAAACGAAACCGTGACAAATTGTCACGCTTTGAAAATGCAAGCAGCAGATGGAAAAATGAGAGAAACTGATGTGGGAGATACAGAACAAATATTAAGACTTGTTCAGTCCATTCCATCAAAAAAAGCAGAACCGTTTAAAATGTGGTTAGCGCAAGTAGGAAACGAAAGAATAAATGAAACATACGATCCTGAACTGACATTTGATAGAGCTATGAAGACGTATCTACAAAAAGGATATTCTAAAGAGTGGATTAATCAACGCTTGAAAACTATTGAGGTAAGAAAAGAATTAACTGATGAATGGAATCGAGCAGGAATAGATAAAGAATCAGATTTTGCCATACTTACAAACGACATAACTAAAGCATGGTCTGGGAAAACAGTGGCAGAATACAAAAGACTAAAGAATCTTCAAAAAGAAAATCTCAGAGATAACATGACAAATCTTGAACTTGTTTTGAATATGCTTGCAGAAGCAACAACTACAGAATTATCAAAAAAATCAAATCCAAAAACATTTCGCGAAAATAAACAAGTAGCAGTAAAAGGAGGGACTGTAGCGGGTAATACTAGAAGAGATATTGAAAAACAATTAGGAGAAAGCATAGTAACTTCAAAAAATGCAAAAGATAATCTTTTAGAGTTAGATTCGAAAAATCAAATTAAATTAGAAAATAAAAATTCAAAGAAGAGAAAATAAAAAATTACCTCTTAAACCACTTTCTTCATCGCTGCAATAGCAACTTCTATTTGTAGTTCGTCTGGTTCTTTTGTGGTTAATTTTTGTGTGCAGAGTCCAGGATAAATTATTGCTTTCAAAACAATGTTATCTTGGTATTTCGCAGACAATTTTGTTACTTCGTATGCGATTCCGCCTATTACTGGTATTAATATTATTCTTAATAATACATTTATTGGCCAGTAATCACTTTTGATAAAAGAAAACAAAACTATGCTTAGTGCAATTACGAATATTATCATGCTTGTTCCGCATCTCGGATGCAGTGTTGTGAATTTTTTAACATTCTCCACAGTTAGTTTTTTTCCGTTTTCATAGCAATGCACTGTTTTATGTTCTGCTCCGTGGTATTGGAAAATTCTGTGAATTTCGTGGAAATAACTTATCGCCCAAACGTACCCTAAAAATAATGCTAATCTAATTACTCCATCTATTAAATTAAATGTGAGTGTCGCCTGCTGAACAAAAAAAGAAGTTATCATATATGGAAGTAAAACAAATGCAATTATTGTAAATGCGAACGCAGTTACTACTGTCCAAAATAATTCTGAGAATGTTATTTCTTCGCCTTCCTCCTGCTGAGATGCACTCCATGCAAGAGTTTTTACTCCTAACACCATCATTTCAAAAAGAGATATCGTTCCTCTGATGAATGGCAGTTGAAGAACTTTATATTTTTTAATCAAAGAATTGCTTTTCTCTGTTTTGAACACTATTTTACCATCTTTTTTTCTTACAGCAGTTGCAGTAAATTTTGGAGAACGCATCATTACTCCTTCAATTACTGCTTGTCCTCCGATTGACGGTTGAGATTTCTGCTTCACACCTGCAAAATAGTTGTTAGAGTTTATAAATATTTATTAACAAGATTTGTTTTTGTTCTATGGATGAGTCTTTACTATGCCACTACTAATTTTGGAAAATTTCAATCTTTGCAAAAAGAGTTTGACAAATACAATGTAAATTTATATCATGCTGTTTTGAGCATTCCAGAGATTCGCTCAGATTATGTTGATGACGTTGCCAAAGAAAAAGTTATTCGTGCGTACAAAATTGTAAAACAACCTGTTGTAGTTAATGATGCAGGATTATACATCAATTCTCTTAAAGGTTTTCCTAAAGCTTACGTAAGTTTTGCTCTAGAAACTATTGGCTTAGAAGGAATTTTGAAGTTAGTTGAAGGAAAAGATAGAACTTGCGAATTTCGGCATTGTTTGGCATACAAAGATTCTTCTCTTATTGAGCCAGTTACGTTTGTATCTCATGTACAAGGAAAATTAGCAGATTCAATTAGGGGAGAAATGCAGCCGCATTTATGGTCTAAACTCGGACTTATTTTTATTCCAAATGGAGTTAATAAAACTCTCGCAGAGATGAGTGAAAAAGAATATCTCTCTTGGTCTGCGCACGCGGATGGAACAAAAGAATCGCGAATGTTTGCTGATTGGATTATTCATAATTATGATCAAGTGTATTGAGAATAGTTGTTCTTAAGAATATAAATGCTTTAATACTTTTATCGAATAAACTATCTCAGCAGATGTAATATCTGCGATAAAGTATTGATTGTAAAAAGGTGATTGATATGGTGAAAGAGAAAATATGGGTAGCTGTGCAGAATGATTTGAGATTGCTGAAAGAGCATTTGACTGTTTTAGAAGGAACTGTTTCAAGTCCTAGCAAATTAATAACTAGTGTCTCTCAAATAGAGCAGACTGTATTAGTTGTGCTTACAATGATAGAGGACTTGAAAAAAATAAATGGAAATTTGATAAAGGCTCGTTCAGACGTTGGTAATTAGTAAGACTCTAACAAGTTATTGAATTTTTGCTAACCCTGGAGAGAGTCTAAACAACCTTTTTAAACATCTTAGTTCTCACTCAGTCTATGATCTGCCTTGGCATCGAAAGCACTGCTCATACTTTTGGAGCTGCGGTTGTAACTTCAGATAAAAAGATTTTATCTAATTGCAAGGCTATGTTTTCAACAGAGTCTGGAGGAATGATTCTTGGAGAAGTTGCAAAGCATCATGAGCAGAATGCAGACAAAATTATTTCTGATGCGTTAAAAACTGCAAATCTGTCTTGGAAAGATATAGATATTATCTCATTTTCAAGAGGTCCTGGGCTTCCGCCAAGTTTGAAAATAGGAAAAAAGAACGCGATAGAATTAGCAAAACTTTACAACAAACCTTTGATTGGAGTCAACCATTGTGTTGCTCATTTGACTGTTGGAACTTTAACAACAGATGCAAAAGACCCAGTGTACTTATATGTCAGCGGAGTCAACACGCAAATTATTTCTTTAGAATCTGGACTTTTCAGAATCTTTGGAGAAACCGTAGATATCGGTTTAGGTAATGCTCTTGATAAATTTGGCAGGGAAGCTGGGCTTGGTTTTCCTGCGGGTCCGAAAATTGAACAACTCGCTAAGTCTGGCAAATATATTTCTTTGCCTTACTCTGTTAAAGGAATGGATGTTTCTTTCTCAGGCATTGTAACTAAAGCAGTGAATTTGATAAAAAGCGGTGAAAAGATAGAGGATGTTTGCTTTAGTTTGCAGGAGAATTGTTTCGCTATGCTTGCAGAAATATCTGAACGTGCTCTCGCGCACGTTGGAAAAAAAGAACTTCTTTTAATCGGTGGAGTAGCCGCAAACAAAAAATTATGCGAGATGCTTAACATAATGTGCTCAGAAAGAGGAGCTAAATTCTTTGCAGTTCCTATACAATACTCCGGCGATCAAGCAGCAATGATTGCTTGGCAAGGTTTGTTGGAGTACAATCCTAAAACAAATCTTTCGATTGAAGAAATAGACATTCTACCCTACGAAAGAACAGATGAAGTTAAAGTTTGTTGGGAGTAGGGCGCATTTCAACAATTATTTTTGAATTCGGCAATCTCAATCTCTCAACCAACTTCCGCGACAAATACTTCGCCGACTTATCTGCATTAACAACCAAAGTTCTATCTGATGCAAAGCTTCCCATTCTAATAACCATTTCTTTCTCGTCGGAAAAATTAGGATTTAATTCGCCGTTTATTTCTTCTGTTAAATCATCAACTTGAATTGTTACTCTAACTCGTCCTCCTTTTCGAGCTAACTCTTTAATCTCCTCTAAATCAAAATCTGCTTTCACTCCAACGATACAATCTCCTTCTATTTTTATTTCAGAGTCTTTCGTAAATTCTAAAGTAGTTTTATGTGTTGCAAGAATGTTTTTGTGGCCTTTAGATGTGAACTTCATATATGTATATTCTAGCGTCAGGTTTTTAAATAATCCTCTGTTTTTCAACAGTATGATAGAACGTTTTGAAAACGGCGAATTAATTCCTGAGAAAGAATGGGTTAGTTATATTGAGGAGTTAGAAAAAAAATCAAACAAAAGTACAAAAGAAGAAGTTAAACAAGCAATCATTGATGCTGTTAAAAAAAGAATTCCAAAAAAGCAGTTTGGAGTTTTTTTTTCAGGAGGAGTTGATTCTACTTTGTTGGCTTTTATTTGCAAACAAAACAACGCTGATTTTGTCTGTTATTCTGTTGGCTTAAAAGATTCTCCAGATATTGTTATTGGAAAAGAAGTTGCAAAAATTCTGGGTTTAAAATTAGTTCAAAAGACGTTCACTTTAGAAGAACTTCACGAACTTTTCAAAAAGACTTGCAAAATCCTAAAGAATCCTGACATTCTAAGTGTAGGTGTAGGTTCTGTTATAATTGCAGCTGCAGAATTAGGAAAAAAAGACGGAATTGATACTTTCTTTGGCGGGTTAGGAAGCGAAGAAATTTTTGCAGGCTATGAAAGACACTCAAAAGCAGACGACGTTCATGCTGAGTGTTGGAGAGGTCTTAAGTCAATGTGGCAGCGAGATTTTAATAGAGATTTTGATGTTGCAACCGCAATGAAAATTAAAGTATTAGTTCCATTTCTGGATGATGATTTGATAATTAAAGCGATGGGTATTCCCGCAGAAAGAAAAGT
>CAYHXI010000017.1:0-5796 GCA_964360565.1 uncultured Methanosarcinales archaeon
TTATGGCCTTTTACCAAAAGCTAAATTCTAAAAACTAAAAACCAAATCCAATAATTTAACTTTCGGTAACCCCCCCCCCCGAAGTGACACGAGAAAATCTATTTTCAGTTAACTTTATATACTTCCAACGTAATATTACGTAACATGGAACTCATAAGCAGAGTAAGCAAAGGCACTAAGATGGACCAGATTTATCTGCCAAAGAATAGGCATGGATTAAGCATAGGAAGTTATGTAGTTGTAAAACCCATAGAAACTCCGCGAAAAGTTGAAGTTACAAAACCATATTTTTACAACATTAAAAATTTAGAGCCGATTAAAACAAAAATCGCTGAAGAACTGTTTAGAGAAATAGACAAGAGTATTCACAAGTACGACAACTTAATTATCACAGGTTCTTTCCTTGACAACGGTTTCACGTTCAACGACATAGATGTCTTAATAGTCAGCGAAGATAAAATAAACATTGCAGAACTATCAAGTAAACTCGAGCAAATCAGCGGAATAAAAACTCATTTGATTTTAATCAGCAACAAAACTTTACTCGCAGGTCTATCAACAGACCCTCTTTATCAAACAATGCTGAGCAAATGTATAGCAAAAAAAAGAATAATATACAAAATAACGCCCAAGATAGACTACAAACTTCTTGACTTTCATTTGTTCAAAAGCAAAATGATAATTGATAATTTTGACTTCTTAGACGGCAATGAAAAATACTATTTAACCAGAAACATGATTGCCATACTAGAATATGTAAAATCTAATAAAATAAGCAGAGATAAAATAGACCAAGAAATTAAAAACATATTTAATCTATCTGATGTTGAATTAATAAAAAAGAATGTATTAGACAAAAAAGAATTTGTTAAGATTTTTAAAAAAGTCTATAACCAAACATTCAATTTAATAATGACTCACACAAATGACCCAAAATAGAAATAAAATGCTGGACTTGTTTATTGGAAATTTGTCAAATGCAATAGTTCACAAAATATTGGAGAAATCAATAGAAAACCCAGAAATCTCTAAAAGTTATTTCAAGGAAGTAAAAAATAGTTGGGATGCTGCAAAAAAATACAGAGATAAAATAAATCCAACAAGTTCTAGTTTGCCAAATGAAGAAGGAGAATATGTTAAAATAAGAACAATGAATAAAACAAAAGCTGAACTAAAAAGTAGAATTTCTAAAGGATATCAAAATATAAATTTAGATTTAGTAGACATATTTATTGAGGAGGCTCTGAAAGAATTAAAATGTATATAAAAAAATCACTACTTATGCTGTAGGCAATATTGCTAATAACCATCTCGTTTTCGTTTATTTTTCATGGAGACTACATCATATCTTTCACCAGGAATAGCCTGTTCTAATAAAATACCGGGATTCCCGGTAAAAAAGCAACATTTATAAATAAAAGTGATTTCTAGGTGTTTATGAAAATAAACTTACCGAATAGTGCATTTTTAGGTAATATCGACCCTTTCTTAAGAACTTTTAATAGTGCAGAATCTGATACGCTAAACATTACAGCAAACAAAAAATGGATTTCAGTACACCCTATTGTTTTATCTATGATTGCAGCATTAGGGTTAACTATAAATAAAAAGAACATTCATTGTGAAAAACTTGAGGCAACATCAAAACATTATCTGGAACGAATGAATTTATTTAAATTTTTAGGAATAAAATCTGGCATGAATATTACTGCACATGAACCCGCCGGTCGTTTTATACCACTAACAAGAATCACTAATTCTAAAGACTTAACTAGATTTATTACTGAAATGATTCCATTGCTTCATCTAGAACCAAAACAAGCTGAACCTATTAGATATATCATAAGTGAACTAGTTAGAAACGTGTTAGAGCATTCTGAATCTAAATATGGTGCTATTTTGTCTGCCCAGTATTACAAAAAAAGCAATACAATTAGAATAGGAATTGCCGATACTGGTGTAGGAATTAAAAAAACAATAAATCAAGCATACTCTACAAAAACGCATTTAGAAGCTATTCGTTTAGCACTAATGCCTGGAGTAACTGGAACCACACGAAAAGAAGGAGGAACTGAGTATAATGCAGGAGCAGGATTATTTTTCATCAAATCGATAGCTAAAATAAATCGTGATTTCTTCATAATTTATAGCGGTAATGCAATGTACAAATTATTGAAAAGTAAGCCAGGTAAAAACGTAATGCTCTACGCAGACCCATTTAAAGATAGACATTCTAAAGCCGAAAATTATCCATTATGGAATGGCACAATCGTAGGTGTGGACATATCATTAGATGCAACAAAGGAGTTCACAGTTTTATTGGATTTGATTAGAGATGTATATATTAAGACAGTTAGAGAAAGAAAAAAAGAAAGATATCATAAGGCGAGATTCATATGAAAGAGATAAAACTATTTCCATTAGTTGGTAGCTTTGCAGAAAATAAAGATTTGGCGAGAGACATAAGAATTAAAAAAATCATGCCATTGTTGGAAAAGAATCACGAAATTTCGCTGGACTTTAAAAATATCGACTCAGCCACACAATCATTTATTCATGCACTTATCAGCGACCTTATTAGAAAATATGGCAATGAAGTGCTTGAAAAAGTTTACTTCAAAAACTGCAGTGAAACAATAAAGAAGATAATCAATATAGTGGTAGATTACATGCAGGAGACTGATTAAAATAGATGAAGAAATTAAAAAAATATTTAATTTATCAGACATTAATTTAATTAAAAAAAAAAATGTTAGATAAAAAAGAATTCATTAAAATTTATAAAAGAGTGTATGAAGAGGCATTTAATAATATAATGAAACACGCAAATGACCCGAAATAGAACTAAAATGCAAATAAAACAACTAATTCTCACACTAACCTTGATTCTACTCCTCTCCACTTTCGTCTCCGCTCAAAAAGAAGATTCAATCAAACTTCTTGCATTAGCAGAGTCTGGAAATATCTCAAGGGGCGCTGTTGCAGATTTAATTCTTGAAATTCAGCCGGGCAGAGAAAGAGTTTTTCTAGATACTTTTCCTTTAACTAAAACAACCACTCAAGTCAGCATGAGGTTTGCTCAGCAAATCGCTTGCGACCAGATGGAAATCGACTGTTCCAATTTAGATTTCTTTTACACAATTCGAGCGCCTAAAGGAATTGTTGGAGGGCCAAGTGCGGGTTCTGCTGCTGCTGTTTTAACCGCAGCCATGCTCAAAGATATTCCTCTAAAAAAAGATGTTGCGATGACTGGAACAATCCACAGCGGAGGCATGATAGGTGCAGTTGGAGGGTTAAATTACAAAATAAAAGCCGCTTCAGAAAATGGAATCAAGAAAGTTTTGATTCCGAAAGGAACTAGTCAGTTTAAGTTCGAGAACAAAACAATAGACTTAATTGAATTTGGAAAAAACCTGAGTGTAGAAGTCAAAGAAGTTGCAACTTTTGAAGAAGCGCTTTCAGAGATGTCTCCAAAATTTAAATTTGAAGAACCAAACGAGGAAATTGTTGTGAAAGAAAGTTACAATAAAATAATGAAAAACATAAGTGATGAGATATGTGGCAGAAACACAAATATTCTTTCGCAAACAAACACAAATATCACAAATGAAGTTGCACAGAATTTTTCAAAACTCGCCATTAATGCTTCTCAGTCAGGTAAATATTACAGTTCAGCTTCTCTATGCTTCAGATCAAATGTTATTCTGAAAGAAGAAGAGTACAAAAAACAAAATTTTACGGGATTGAGTAAAATCGTGCTGTCTGCATTAATAAGTAAAATTAATTCTTTCGAAGACAATCTTATTAATAGAAATTTGACGTCCATCACAGATGTTCAAACATTAATGGCTGTGCAGGAAAGAGTGCTAGATGCAAAAGAAGTAGTTGTTCAAGCTTTGATTGAAAAAGACGCTTCAAAATCCGCTTCTTTATTTGCATTTGCCAGCGAACGTTTATTCTCTGCTCAAGCGTGGTCGAGATTTTTTGAAAACGAGAAAAATGATGGAAAGAATGGATTCGTTCTTAACATTCAAAAAATAAAAACATCTTGTGAGAACAAAATATCTGAAGCAGAAGAAAGCTATAATTCTCTGACACAATACATTCCAGATATTCTCGAAAAGCAAAGAAAAGAACTGCAGATTGCTTACGCTAGTTTGACGAATCAGAGTTATGTTCAGTGTTTGTATCAAGCTGCAAAAGCAAAGGCAGAGATAAATACCATCTTAGGAATGATTGGCTCTAATGAAGAAGCAATAAAAGAGCAATTGAACACTAAAATTCAAATTGCTAGAAGAGCTATTATTAAAGCTCAGAAAAAAAGAGTATTCCCTCTCTTAAGTTATGCGTATTACGAATATGCGGATTCTCTAAAAAGCATCGACATCGGCAGTGCAAGTCTTTTTGCAGAGTATGCTTTAGAATTTTCTAATCTAGATATTTATTTCGACAGCCCTAAAAAATTAAAAAAACCTAATTTTTATTTGTGGGGAGATAATTTGACTCTCATAGAATTCTACATTTCTGGCTTGTTATCAGGAGTACTTCTAGCATTAATTTATGTTTTGAGTAGAAAAACACATAATTCTAAGAAGAAAATTCAACGAAACAGACATTAAAATCAATTTTCACATACTAAGAATAGAAAAAAACCCTGCAAACGCCTCCGAAGAAGCGTCTGCGAGGGAAAAAGAGGTGATTGTAAAACCCTTGCAGATCCATTGCTGAATCTGCGCGGGAAAGAGGTGATAGATTGTGATAATAAAACCTTCCCTAAAACCCCCAATATACACTACTATGTAGCTAATAGTATTTAAACCTTTCGTTTTTAGTCTCACTCTAGAGTAGTAAAGAGCTTCTAAAGCGAACTGAAAGAGGATAATACTGAAGCAAAGAACATGTTTTTAAAGAGTTATGAATGCTTAATTCACTATGACTTGCAGTAAATGCTTAGGAAACGTAGTGTATGAGAATAAGAACACAGGTGATTTGTGCAGTTCATGTTTTCTCGACATGGTTGAAAAAAGATTAAGAAAAGAAATCAAAAACGCAGGCTGGCTGAACAAGAACGAAAAAGTATTGATTTTAGACGACGATTCTTTGGAAGCGAATGTAACTGAAGACCTGTTTAAGAAAGTTATGGGTTCTCTGCCTCTGCAAATCGAAAAGAAAAAAGAATTCAGTTCGGATTACAACCACATTATTTTGCCATGGAGCCTTGAGCGGGAAGTCAATGGATTTTTAAATAATTTGTTCACCTCTAAAAAAAACGAAGAAACTCAATCAAAATGCATCAAACTCCTCAAATCAATCTCAGAGGAAGAAATAGTTCTAATCGCAAAAATAAAAAACATCCCTGGCAAACTCAAAGGCACAGAAAAAGACTTTATCGCAGACTTAGAAAAGAAATACCCTGGCGGTAAAATGGCTCTGGTCAAAGCGATGAAAGAGTTCGGGTGAGAAAACAAAAAATATTACAATTCTTTAAGTCTGTTTTCAAGAAGAAGTAAAACGCTTCTGTAACCTTCAATTTCTCTTTTTAAAGATGCTTTACATTCGCTTACTTTATCCTGATTGTCTTCTGACATAAATGCAACTAGATTATTTGCAAGTGTTTGCATATCTTTTGCACTTCTTACCACAAGATTTGCAGCCCTAATAAAACTCTCAGTAAGACTTTGTGTTACCATGTTTTCACCTTTTTAACAAATTGATATAAAATGACTGACTAAGTCAGTTAGAGAACAAGTATTTTAAGAGATATAAAAACAAATCTGTGAATATATATATATATAT
>CAYHXI010000017.1:5896-17636 GCA_964360565.1 uncultured Methanosarcinales archaeon
ACGAAAAACGACTTACGAATAACTAACAACGAAACGAGGTGGAAAATATGAAAAAGAGATTGAAACAACTATTGCAAAACATTTATATAGTTAGTAAGATATGTCTTACCATGGTGAAAAAAATGGAAATAGCGATAACTAAGATGAGTTCTAAAGGTCAGATAGTCATACCTGCAAATATGCGAGAGAGTATAGCAGAAGGAGATGAATTAATAATCATAAAATCAGATAAACAATTCATACTAAAGAAAGCGAACGAGTTAGACAAAAATTTCAAAGATGACCTGATTTTTGCCAAAAGAACTAATGAAGCTTTGAAAAGATATGAGCAGGGTAAATTCAAGAGCATGAAAGCTGAAGACTTTCTAAAAGAACTAAAAAAATGGTAGATGTTGATTTTGAATCTGCTTTTGAAGAAAGTGTTAAAAAAACAAAAGATACTCTGTTAAAATTAAGAATTAAAAAACAAATAGATAAAATAGTAGAAAACCCAGAAGTTGGTAAACCTATGCGTTTTGGAAGAAAGGGCACCAGAGAAGTTTATATTTCTCCATTCAGACTTTCATATTTATACTCAAAGGAAGAAAATAAAATAGTCTTTTTAGATATTTATCACAAAGACGAACAATAATTCTAAACCGCAAATCTTGCGGAATTTCTTCAGAAAGACATATAAATGAGTAATTTTGAATCTTCAGTATAAAAACGTGAGGTGAAATACATGAGAGCAGTAATTTATCTAAATTTTGAAAACTCAACACACGATATGCCTAATAAATTTAGTGCTGTAGTAAAAAAAGGAGAAGAGGGATATCTTATCTCAGAAGTTGTAGGTTTGCCGGGATGCCATACTCAGGCAAAGACTTATGACGAGTTAATTAAAAGAACCAAAAAAGCAATTCATCTGTATGTTAAAGCAAAGAAGATAGAATTCTCTCAGAGAATAAGAGAAGCATGGAAAAGTCATGATAAAGGCGAATTCAAATCACTGCCAGCAAATAAATTCTTGAAACTTATAAAAAAATGTTAAACGTAGATTACAGAGAAGACCTCTGCTACAAAAATAATCAAAAAATGGCGAGTGCACAAACAATGAAACCTCAACTAATTCTTCTGCTCTTCCTTCTCTCCTGCACTCCAATAGCTGAAATCCCCAGAGAAGACAACAAACCAATGGAAGTTTATTTCTGCAAAGGCACGATTTGTCATGAAAAACTCCTCTCAGAGTTTGCAAAAGCAAACGATATAAAATGCGCACTCTATTCTCTTAACTCCAAAGAACTTGAACAAATACTTCAAACAAAAAATGCAGAAGTTATAATAGACAACAATAAAGACTTAACAATTCTAGAAGCCAAATTGGACCCTTCGAAAAGAACTTTGCATGACAAATTCTGTATTTTAGACAGTGAAGAAATAATCACTGGGAGTTATAATCCAACTTCAAAAAACAGCTCCACTGCAAATAACTTAATCATCTTGCATTCAAAATATCTCAGCCAAAATTATTTGCAGGACTTCTATGAGATAAAAAATAGAAAAAAAGACCAAAAAGTAAAGTATCCAGTAATAATTCTAAACAACAAAACTATAGAGAACTATTTCTGTCCGGAGGACGACTGCGATGGAAAAGTCATTTCAACTTTAGAAAAAGCACAGCAGGATATAAAGTTCATGACTTATTCGTTCACAGATGATAAAATAGGAACTTTGCTTTTAGAGAAATCCAAGACCATTCCAATAACTGGACTCTTCGAAAAAAGACAAAATTCCAAATGGAGTGAATACAATAAACTAAAAGAATTCTCAAACACTATCAGCGGAATCCATCACAAAGTATTCATCATAGATAATTCCATAGTAATCACTGGAAGCTACAACCCCACATCAAACGGTGCGAAAAGAAACGATGAAAATGTGCTGATTATTCACGATGAAAGTATCGCGAAAAAATTTTTGGAGGAGTTTGAGAATTTGAAAACAAAAAGTAATTAAATGAGAAAAATAATTTACACACTGATGCAACTCAAAAACAGCATACTCCTCAAAAATTTATTCGAACTATTACCTGCAAAAACACAGAAAAGTATCAATTCTGCAGACGAAAAAAGTTCTATTGAATTCTATAAAAAAGTTAGACAGAAAGGATTGAAAAGAGCAAAATACTTGATGAAATTAGTCAAAAAAATCAACAACTCCCTTCCTTAACTCCGACTCCAGCGCATTGCGCAAAGCAAGAGTTCACATACATTTTGCCGTCGTTACCGCAGACTGACTGAGGAGTGTTTGGACAATTGCACACTTTTTTCTCAGTTAAAGTTCCTCCAATGCCTGTTTCAGAGTTATTTTTAGAGCAGGAAATTAGAAGAATAAGAATTAAAACAATAAACCAAATTCTCATTTTATCAAGCTGTGTTTTTTCAGCAATTCTTTAAGCACTGCAAAATCATCAGATTGCTTAAATGTTGCAACTTCTTGAGGAGGCATTTTTTTAATAACATCAAGAGTTATTTTAGCAAGCTGTTTCATGTCGCTTCTCATAGCGTTTAATTGTTCTGCCATATTTGGTTCCTCTTCTTCAGGGCTGAATAGCCTTGCAAGAAATCCTTTTCTCGGTTTCTCTTCTCTTTCTCCATTTGGTAAAGAAATTTGTTGTGGGGCAGAAGTAGTATACGTTTCAAGAGAAGGATGAAGATTTATTTTATTGCTTTCTCTTTTAAGGCCTTGTATTATATTGTGTAAAACTCTCGTCTTTTTTCTCTCAGAGAGGTATTCGTCAAGTTCTCTGTCAAAAGCTAATTTGCTATCCATGAAGAGTGAAAATAAATAGGTGTTTAAAAGCTTTATTGTACTGGAGTACTAAAACAGCTCATCCTCGAAAGAGCCAAAGAAAATTGTCTCTATAACAGTTTTTCCAAGAGTATCAGTTTCAGAGAGTACAGTTTTTATTTGACAGTTTTGCAGTCTGTTCCTGAACAAATCTATTATTTCTGCAGTTTCCTGCTCTTCTACGCCTCCTTGAAGATGAACTAGAGCATAATTTGATTTTTCCATTCCTTTGCAGATGTGATTTACTTTCTGTCTTGCTTTGCTTAAATCAACTCTAGAAATTTGCTGATTAGAATTAAAATCTATAATCTTTGTTGCTTCAAGAGCTATTTTTTTAACTCTGCATGATTCTTCAACATTTAGAGCTTTTTTTATAAAATCCATTCCTTCGTTATTATTTTTTAGCTCGTCAGAAACGTATCCTAATCTGAAAAATAATTCATCATCTTCTGCAGGATAAACTTCATCTGTATAACTTAGCATTCTAAGAGAATACAAAATTTTGTTGATTTCTTTTAAACTTGGAACTGGGTCGTTGCTTTTTAGACTCAGCTTTATTCCTGGAAGATTAATTTTAGTTTCAAAACCACTAGCTTTTTTACTAGCTCTCATCCTCATAACCTTAACTTATGTCAAAACAAGTATTTAAGCATTGTTGTTATTCGTCACTATATCAACCAATTCTTTTATGTCTTCTATTTCATAATCAGCTCCATGTTCTTTTGGAGGAGTTGTTTGAAAAGCCCAGCCGTATTTTGCAAAGCATGTTTTGATTCCTGCTTGCTTTGCTCCTACAACATCTCTTTCTGGCCAGTCGCCAATCATTAAAACATCTGCAGGATTAAGCTTCAAATCTTTTACTGCTTTTTGAAATGGAAGTTTGCTTGGCTTTCTTTCGCCAGTATCTTCGAAAGAAGCCACAACCACATCAAAGAAATTTTCTAGCCCTAATTCAGTTAGTCTAATCCATACTTTTAATTTTGGAGCGTCAGAAATTATGGCAAGCTTCAATCCTTTCTCTCTCAATTTAATAAGAGTAGGAACAACATTTGGATATGTGCTTTGCAGTCCTCTTTGAATTTTTCTATATGCAAAAATTCCTGAAGCGAGAATTTTGTAGTCGATTTCGTTATTTACTTTTTCTAGAAAATGCTGGAATATTCTTTCGTTTTCTATACCTACTTTCCAATAAACGTCGTACAATGCTTTCAGTGCTTCATCTTTTTTCATTTTCAGCCCTGCATTAATCATCGCAGAAACCGCAGCATCACAACAAGCTCTCTTAATATTCATAAAAGCAACTAAAGTATTATCCAAGTCGAAGAGTATTGCTTTGATCATAAACGTAATATTTTAAGGAAGTTCTTTCAAGAGTTCATCTGTTTTCTGTTCAAGTTCGCTCACATCACTTACATCTGGACCGAAAACAGGAGTATACATCATAGGAATTCTTATTTCTTTTACAACTTTATTATCTTTTATTGCTTTAACATACCATTCGCTTTGTCCACTTGAAGTCATATATGCTTCTATTGTGTATCCCTTTTCTTCAAAACTTCCATATTTTATCATATCTTCAATATCATCAGACATACATCATCCGAATACACATACCTTAATAAAGTTTATGCACAAAATTATTTAAACAGTAAAAACATTCATCAATTATTAATGACCAATCTTCAAATCGCTCAAATATTCTATGAAATAGCCGACCTTCTTGAGCTTCAAGGAATTGATTGGAAGCCGAATGCGTATAGAAAAGCCGCAAGGTCTATTGAAGCTTTGCAACAGGACGTTAGCGAAATCTACTCTACTAAAGGATTCAAAGGTTTGTTGGAGATTTCTGGAGTGGGTGAAGGACTTGGTAAAAAAATTGAAGAGTTCATTGAAACTGGAAAAATCAGAGAATACGAAAAAGTAAAGAGCTCAATTCCTGAAGGTGTTGAAGAATTAATGCACGTGCAGAGTTTAGGTCCAAAGAAAGCTTTCAGGCTTTACAATGAACTTGGAATAAAAAATGTTTCTCAATTAGAACGTGCAGCAAAAGAAGGAAAAATAAGTATTCTCAAAGGCTTCGGAGAAAAAAGCGAAAAAGATATTCTAGAAGGATTAGACTTAGTTCGCAAAGGAAAAGAACGAATGCTTTTAGGAAATGCGCTTCCAATCGCGAGACAACTGGAATTTTATCTGAGAAAAATCAACGGCGTTGAAAGCGTACAAGTTGCCGGCTCTATAAGACGAAGAAAAGAAACAGTAAAAGACATAGATATACTAGTTATAGCAAAAAATCCAGAAAAAGTAATGAACGCGTTTTCATCAATGCCAAACATCTCAAAAGTTCTAGCAAAAGGAGAGACAAAATGTTCAGTAATTTTGAAGGAAGGTCTAAATGCAGACGTGAGAATAGTTCCAAAAAAAAGTTATGGAGCTGCGATGCAGTATTTTACAGGCAACAAAGACCACAACATTATTATGCGTCAGATGGCGATAAAAAAAGGATGGAAGCTCAATGAATACGGACTTTTCAATCTCAAAACCAACAAACAACTTGCAGGAGAAACAGAAGAACAAGTCTACAAAAAATTAGGGTTAAACTATATTGAACCTGAACTCAGAGAAAACACAGACGAACTTAAAACAAAACTTCCAAAACTTATTCAGTACAATTCCATAAAAGGCGACCTTCATTTGCATACGAACTGGAGCGATGGAAACAATACAACTGAAGAAATGGTGA
Organism: uncultured Methanosarcinales archaeon; assembly: GCA_964360565.1. Classification (GTDB taxonomy): domain Archaea; phylum Nanobdellota; class Nanobdellia; order Woesearchaeales; family ARS49; genus CAYHXI01. Next base: position 11,466 of record CAYHXI010000017.1, read on the forward strand.
ATGCAGCTATAAAGCTCGGCTATGAATACATTGCAATAACAGATCATTCTAAAAGCGAACGAATCGCAAATGGTCTTGATGAAAAAAGGTTGGCAAAACATATTGAAGAAATCGAACTTTTGCAAAAGAAATATCCTCAAATAAAAATCCTCAAAGGAGCTGAAGTTGATATTCTTAGAGACGGAGAACTCGATTACGCTGACAAAACTTTATCTCAACTTGACGTTGTTGTAACTTCAGTTCACTCCGGCTTTAAAATGAACAAAGAAGAGATGACTAAAAGAATTCTTTCTGCGCTAGATAATCCACACACCACTATTCTAGGCCATCCGACTGGAAGGTTGATTAATCAGCGAAATCCTTATGAGGTTGACATGAGCAAAGTTATTAATTCAGCTAAAGAAAACAATGTTTTGCTGGAGATAAATTCTTTTCCTTCTCGGCTTGATTTAAATGATGTAAACATAAAATCTGCAGTTGAATCTGGAGCGAAGCTTTGCATAAATACAGATTCGCATTCGAAAGAACACTTGAATCTCATCGAGTTTGGAATCGCACAAGCTCGCCGTGGCTGGGCAGAAGAAAAAGATGTAGTGAATACTTGGAAGTGGAGAGAGTTTGAGAGATTCTTAACGAGAAAAAAATGAAATACAAAATAACTGGAAAATTTTGCAATAATTTCATCTCACAAACACTCGGACTAATGTTCAGAACTCCTCAAGTAATGATTTTTCCGCTTCCAATAAGCATGAAAATCCAAATTCACACTTGGTTTGTTTTTGGAGCGATAAATGTGTATTTTCTGGACAAAAACAAAAGAATACTTGAGATGGTTAAAAATCTGAAGCCATTTAGATTTTATACTTCTTCAAAAGAATGCAGATGGATTGTTGAGACTCCAACAAATGTTAGTTTTAAGGTTGGAGATGTTTTAGAGTTTTGAGGCGGAAAGATTTTAAAGCTTTAGTTAGTTCAAGTGTACTGTATGGGGCTGTAGTTCAACCTGGCTAGAAATTCCAGAGCTAATGTCTGGAGTTAGCACATAGGCGCCTCCAGAGCGTCGGATCAGAGTTCAAATCTCTGCAGCCCCATACTTTATATTTCTGTAGCGCATTGTGTGTTTCAAATTTTTTGGTTTTATTTCATAAAAGAATCTGCTTATCTCATTTTGCCTAATTAAATTCACTTTCCAATATGCAGTATTAGATAATTTATTTTTTCCAGTTTGTATTTTAGTTGGAGAAAACCCCAAATTCAGTAGAGCTTTTCTTATGGAATGTATAGTTTCTTGACATCCTAATTTTATTTCTATTTGTACATATTTATTGTATTTACGATAAACGCTGCCATCAGTATCAAAGAATCCTCTTACAAATTTTTTCAAATACTTTTTGTTCTCAGATATCCATTCAGGAATTACTAATTTATTACTGATTTTATTTCCATTTCTCAATCCGAATTCAATTAATTTCTGTCCAACATATACAGAAACATTTCTCAGAAAAAATTCATTCGTAAGTTCAACTTTGTTGAATGAATATCCCTGGAAAAAATTCTCAACTAAATTTTTCACATAATTAAGATATTGCAATTCTTTTTTATTAAAACATATTACAGTATGATATTTGTTTTTCTTATCTAAATAAAGAGAACCATCTCCCATCAATATGCCGATTATTTCTGCCAATTTTTCGCAACGCTTTAACGTTTTACCATATTTGTGGGCAATCATAATTAACTAAAAATATAGGTTCTTAATATCTCTTTCGGCCACAGATGTCCAGTGGGAATCAATGCAGCCCCATACTTTATAGAGTGCTTTGAATACCCCCTATTTTGTTCGATATTCAAATCACTCTTATGAGGAGTTTGACTATTCTCCAATGGTTTTTCAAACTCCTCTATATTTTTATCAATTTTAATATCTCTTCTCCATATCTCATTAGTTTATTCGGTCCAAAACCATATATTCTTTCTAGTTCTGCTTTATTTGATGGAAGTTTTTGCGCCAATTCAATCAGAGTTTTGTCATGCAATATCATGAATGCAGGCAGTCCTTGTTTTTGACTTATTTCTTTTCTCCAGTCTTTTAATTTTGTCAATATGTCACTAGATAAATTGATTTGTGGATTGTATTTTATGTTTGTTTTTTGTTCTTGAATTTGGTCCAGCATATTTTTTGTTATGAAGTTAGTTGCATGTTTTCCAGTGTATGTCATATATAGATTGTTTTTTGCCCTGCTCATTGCAACATAAAATAATCTTCTTTCTTCCTCTTCTTTATCATACTCGTCGATTTTTACCATTTCTATCACTGGGTGTTCGCTTCCCTTGCAGGGAAAGTTAGCGCTATTGCAGCCGATTATAAAAACAGCTTCTGCTTCCAGTCCTTTTATTGAGTGTATTGTTGCAACAGTAATCTCTTCATCATCTGATTCTATTTCTGTTCTTGTTTCGTCGCTTCTCACTAAGTGTTTTATTCCTCTTAATTTCATTATTTGAGAAATTTCATTCAATTGCTTGTTGGTTCTTGCCAGAACAAATATTTCTTTCCTAGGAATTTTTAAAGCGAGAATTCTTTGTATTAAAAATTCGAACTCTGCACCTTCATTTTCAAAATTAAAGAGATGGATATTTTTTTCTCCTTGAATTGTGGTTTTGAGGTCGGGAAGATTCATACTTTTAATCGAGCTATTAATTAATTCAACTATGTGCTTTGTTGACCTGTAATTAGAGGTGAGAGTTATTGTTTCACAGTCAGGATATTTTTCTCTAAAATTAAGTATGTATTTTATGTCTGAGCCTCTCCAGCCAAATATTGATTGTCTAGGGTCTCCAACGCAAAAAATGTTTTTTGGAGAAAGCAGCTCAACTAATTTTATTTGTGTTGAATTCACATCTTGATATTCATCTATTAATATATGATTAAACTCAGGAATTAAATTAGGATGTTTTTCAAATAATTTTATCGAGTCAATAAGCTGGTCTGCATAATCTCTTAGTCCATGCATGTTCATGTATTCTTCAATATGTTTGCACACATTAAATACTAAATTGGCGCTTTCTTTATGTTGAGAATCGTTTGATTGAAATGCAGATAATTCTAATTTTCTATTTTTGAACTTCAAATAATCTAAAATGAAAAAGCAGTCGTTCAACAGTATTCTCGCTAATTGTTCAGGCATTTTTCCTATTTTTTGTCCTACTGAGAAATAAATGTCTATTGCGCGAGGCATAGTTAAGCTTAATTTTTGAAGAGCTGAATTCATCATCATAATTTTATCTTTATAGCTGACAACTCTAAATTTTTGAGTATAAACTAAATCATTGTATTTTTCGAGTATTTTTTCGCAAAAAGAATTAAAAGTTTCAACAGAAACGAATTCTACCTCTTTAAGTCTTCTCATCATTTCTTTTCTTGCTTTTCTGGTGAAAGTTATGGCGAGAATCTTTTTAGGGTCAACTGAGCGATATTTAACTAAAAATTCAATTCTTTTAACCAGCGCAGTTGTTTTGCCAGAACCTGCTCCCGCAAGACAAAGAATGCTTTCTTTATTGCTTATTATCGCTTTCTTTTGTTCATCATTATATGCAGATAAGAAGTCTCCAAAAGCTTCAAAGATTTTTTTATCTTCTTCAGTTATTTGCGTTTGTGTTTCTTTAAAATTAAAAGATAGTTTCTTCTTGTAAAGTTCAGGATTTTGAATTTCTTTAATGCCTTTTTCAGTTAATTCCAGCACTTTCCAGAATTTTTTGCCATTAACAGAACTCACTCTAATTAAATTGTTTGCAGTTAAATTATCTATTATTTCTCCAATTTCATCAGAAGAATAAGTCATGCAGCCGAAATTCTCCAAAGAAGAAAGCTTATTGCGGATAATAGACGCATTATCATCATTGCCCTGCAAGAAATCAATCAATAATTGTTTTCCAACACTAAAAGGAATTTCTTGCAACGCCTTAAGCACAAAAAGATAATCTGAATCGTTCATTCTAAAACCTTAAGAATAGATTTCTTTTAAAATCCTTTGATTCAAAGTTCTCTATATTCTTCAAACCATAAATCTTTTTATACTTCACAATTCATTAATCAGCAAATGGGTGCGTATGATATATCCAGCAAATGTTATTCTTCGAGAAAAGATGCTCTTCAAGAGATAGAAAAAAGGTTAAATAAAAGAAGAAAGCTAGAAGCTAAGTACAACAGAGAGGTCACTGTTACTGCTCTAAGCGTTACAGAATCAAGAGGTTATTTTTCTGCATACGCACAGTACAATGTCACAAAAGAAAGTCATGTTGTTGGTATGAGAGGGGTTGATGACGAAACAGTTTTTGGAGAATCTAAAGATACTAAAGAAGAAGCAATATCTTCTCTTGAACAAAAGATAGCTAAAGAGCTGGTAAATAACTCAGAGTCTACCAAAATTGGAAGAATAAGGGTTGATGAAGATGTATTGAATAAAAAGTTTTTAGCTTATGCTCATTTGGAAGAGGAAAAAGAAGACGAATCTAAACCAATGAGTAAGCGAGAGATAAAAAAATTTTGGGATAGTGTACATTATACTGCAGCAGAAGTTGATGAATGGCCTGAATGGAAGAAGGAAGGAGTTAGATAATGTCAATTAAAAGAGCTCTCGTTTCAAGTGAATCATAATCAAAAACAGCCACTTTCAGATTATTATCAAGAAGTTTTCTTGCGATTTCTTCACCCACTGAGCAGTCATCGACTCTAGAATAACAAGTAGCCCATAATTCATAGCAGGGTTCAAAATAAGTTTTTTCTCCATGTACAAGTATTGGATAGCTTTTATCTAGTGGTTGATAATTCACCCATTCATTATGAGGAGTTTCTCTACCTCCCCCTCCAAACCCATTTTTTGAAAACTTATCTTGAAAACCTAAATTCATTAACAATGAATGTAAGATTTTAGGATCGTTTGTATCAATATGGAGAATTACTTTGTCGCTGTTTAACAAACTTCTAATTTGTTCATTCATAAGTGCGTGAATACACCATGTTTTATAAAATATTCTAAATTTTACAGACTTTCCACCCAATCCTTAATTATGAAATAGTGATTGAAAACAAGTTTGTATGTTTTCACTAAATAGGTTCCAAAACATTTATATCCTTCTAACAGTATAAATAACAAATAAAAGAGGTAAAATGAACAAAAACATCTTTGAAGGAGCGGCAACTTTAATAGGAACAATTATCGGAGCAGGAATTTTAGGCATTCCTTTTGTTGTTATGAAAGCAGGATTTCTAACTTCTTTAATCACTTTAGTTGGAATCGGATTGATTCTAATGTTAACAAATCTTGCAATGGGAGAAATAGTGCTAAGAACTAAAGGAAAGCATCAGTTAACCGGCTATTCATCGATTTATCTTGGTTCGTGGGGCAAAGGATTGATGACTTTCTCAATGGTTTTTGGAATTTATGGAGCGCTGTTAGCATACCTTATTGGTGAAGGGCAGGTGCTTTCTCAACTTTTTGGAGGAGGGGAAATTTTGTGGAGCATAATATTTTTTATTGCGGGTTCTTTATTTATTTTAGGAGGCGTCGAATACTTGAAAAAATCTGAATTCTGGCTAACATCTATAGAATTAATCATTTTCTTAGGAATATTGATTGCTCTTTTCTCATCAAAACAATTCTCAGTTTCAAATCTTACAGAATTTTCTTGGACAAAAATTTTGGTTCCTTACGGAGTTGTTTTGTTCGCTTACCTTGGAACGTCATGCATTCCAGCAATTAAAGAAGAAATGAAAAATAATTTGAAAAATTACAAAAAAGCAATTTTGCTAGGCTCAATAATTCCTATTTTTGTTTACATTTTATTTGCTTTTGCAGTTGTTGCAGTAACTGGAGCTCAAACTACTCAAATAGCCACAATAGGAGTTGGAAAAATTTTAGGAAGCTTCGCAGTTGTTATATTCAACTTGTTTGCATTTCTTGCAATGACAACATCATTTATCTCCCTCGGATTTGCACTTAAAGAAATGTTTATCTACGATTTTAAATTTAACAAACATTTGTCGTGGTTGTTTGTTATCTCAATTCCAATTATTGTTTTCTTTATCGGAGTACAAAACTTCACTAAAACTCTAGAAACAACTGGAGCGATATCGGGAGGAGTTGCAGGAATTTTAATCGGCTTAATGTATTT
>CAYHXI010000018.1:0-17344 GCA_964360565.1 uncultured Methanosarcinales archaeon
CAATTGAATTTACAGGTGTGTTTTTTTCTATCCAAGTTAAAGTGTCCCACACTTGTGGATTCATCAATCCTGCACTTTCACTAGATAAGTATTTGCCTGATAGCGAGTAAAAAACCATTAAAGAAAGAAATATTCCTAATATTAAAAAATGGGTGAGTTTAAAATCTTTTTTTATAATTGTTAAAAATTTATTTATTAAAAAATATAATGTTATTCCAAAGAATATAGAGAGTGTTATTGGCCAGAAAAAACGCAAATTAAATGCTCTTCTCTCGAAACCGATATAGTTTGTAAATCCTGCTAAAAGTATAAATAACGAAACAATTATTGCTTTCTCTTTGTTTTTTACTGCTAAAATCAAGCCCAAAACTATTCCTATAAAAACAAGTATGCTATAATATCCGAAATCTGTTAAGTTAAGTATATCTCCGAAACCCTGCAAACTTGTTATTATAGAAAATTTATATGGTTGTGTCTTAAGCCAAGTGTGAATGAATATGTTGATAAAATAAAACGTAGCAAAAAAACAAAGAATACTTGAAAAGAATATCGTTTTTACATATTCTACTTTTTTGCTAACAAAGAAAAAATACACTAATATAAATAGCAGTGCAAATATTGCGAATACTGTGTGAGCCATGAATGCCCCAGACAAGAATAGTGCGATTAATAAATATGGTTTTTTTATTTTTTCACACTTCATCATAGACCAAAAGAATACCACTAAAAAGAAATTCCCAATCAATGAAGGCCAGTGGCCCCAAAGCCATCCTACTCTAGAGCCATTGAGAGCGAATAGAAACAGAACAAATGGCATGGACAAAACCGCTACTTTTTTATTAAATTCGCTAATAATAAGATACATTGTTAATGCGCCGAATACTGCTCCTAGAAAAATAATTATTTGAATTGTGTCATAAACTTCAAATCCCGAAACTATTGAAAGAAGTACTGCTGCATGATTCAGTATTGGAGGGTAAAAACCTATAATGTCGTTAAAATTGGAGGAATAATATGGACCTTCCAATAAATAGTTGCCATTATCTTTAATCCATTGAGCTCTCGTCTGATGCTGAAATGCATCAGTTGCAAAGTAGCCTTGAGGATAATCATGCTGTATTTTATGCCCCCATATACCTGCAATACCTGTCCAAAGAAGAAGTCCTGAAACTAAAAGAATGAAAAGAACTTCTGCCGTTTTTTCTCTAGAATACACCATTACTTGATGTTTTCTGTGAAGGTATAAAAACTTTATTAAACAACCTCTATAGACTTGATATTTAATGGACGCATTACCAAAGAAAATCGCAATATTCGTAATAGCATACAATGCCGAAAGCACTCTTAAGTCTGTGATAGATAGAATTCCTGAAGAGGTAAAAAAAGAAGTTTCAGAAATATTTGTTTTTGACGATTGCAGTAAAGATAAAACTTATGAAGTTGGACTCAAATATAAGCTTGATTCATCTGTAAAAAATCTCAACATATTTAGAAACGAAAAAAACCTCGGCTATGGGGGAAATCAAAAGAGAGGCTACAATTATGCAATCAGCAGAGGATATGATGTTGTTGTTATGCTACACGGCGATGGACAATATGCTCCAGAAATTCTTTCAAGTCTTCTTGAACCATTCGAAAATAATGAAGCAGATATGGTTTTTGGCTCTAGAATGAAAGGAGACCCTTTGAAAGGGGGTATGCCGATGTACAAATTTTTAGGAAACAAATTCTTGACGTTTTGCGAAAATATCCTTCTCAGACTGAATTTGTCAGAATATCACTCTGGCTATAGATTGTACTCCTGTCCTGCTCTTAAGAGCGTCCCTTTTGAACTGTGTTCAGATGATTTTCATTTTGATACAGATATTATAATACAGTTTAAGGAAGCTGGGCTGAGAATAGTTGAGAGACCTATACCAACATATTATGGGGACGAAATTTCGCATGTTAATGTGATAAAATATGGATTGAATGTTTTGAAGTCAGTTATAAATTACAGATTGCACAAGTTAGGATTGATTTACCTGCCTAAATTTGATATGTCGAGAGCGAGAAAATGAATATTTTCTATTCTAACAATTTGAACTTTTCAATATGAGAAATAACATCCTCCACGTCTATATTCTTAATTCCATTTTTAAATATCGAAATGTTTTTGCCGTTGTTGTATCCCCATATGAATGGCTCTTCTAAATTAAATAAAGCTATTGAAGGAACTGAGAGGGCTTTTGCAATGTGTATTGGAGCTGAATCTGGAGAAATTACTAATTTACAGTTTTTTATCACTGCGCATAACTGCTTTAAGCTTGTTTTTGAGCACAAATCGATGTATTTTTTAGAGTTCATTTTGCTCTTTATTTCTGCAACATTTTGTTCTTCTTTTTTATCTCCTGTGAAAATTATTGTTGCTCCATAATCTTCTATCAGGTTATTGCACAGTTTAGACCATTTTTCATTCGACCAATACTTGTCTTTTCTTCCCGCTCCAGGACTTATGCAGACTAATTTTGGGTTTTGGGTTTTGGGTTTTGGTAAATTGTTAATTATTAGATTTTTTGTTTCTCGAATTTCTTTTTCTTTTAAAGTAATATTAGGATACTCAAATTTTACTGAGATTCCAATTCCTGCCAATACATCTAAATTTCTTTGAATCGTGTGTTCTTTTTGTTCAGAATATTCTACAACTCTATTAAATAGAAAACCGAAACCTCTAATTCCATATCCTGCGGAATATTTGCCAATCAATGATGCTAAAATGATATTTCTCGGGTCGCTGTGAAGCTCTAAAACTAAATCGAACTTTTTGTAATTGAGTTTTATGAATTTTAATAAATCTGAGAATTTGTTTTTTTCTCTGCTGAACCATGGTGGATTTAAAGTTATTATTCTGTCTATTGATTTACTTAACTCTAAAATATCTTTATTGCTTTGTCTGGTTATTACACTTATTTCTGAATTGGGAAATTCTCTTTTTAGATTATCGAAGAATGGAAAAGTAAGTATGCAGTCGCCAATGTGGTCTAGTCGTATTACTGCAATTTTTTTTATTTTTTCGAAGTGCACTTTTTTGAATTTCTTCCAAAAGAAAAATAAACTTCCTACAAAATCAATAGCATACAAAAATAGTTTGAATTTGTTTGCAACTTGGTAATTCATTTCAACACTTCCTTTATCGCATCAAGCACTAATTCTGGCGTTACATCTTTCATAAACTTTTTTCCCTCAGCATATTTTGTGCTGTAAACATCACATCTCGAATCATATTTATCCTTATCTTTCCAAATCCATCTAGATTCTTTGTGCAAAGGCGCTTTTCTCAGAGGGTGTGTAGGTCCGAAGATGCTTACTACTTTTTTGTTGACTGCAGATGCAATGTGCATAGGTCCTGCATCATTAGTTATTACACAAGAACATTTTTGCATTACTGCTGCAGATTCTTTTAGAGAGGTTTGTCCTGCAAGATTGATAATGTTTTTTTTCAAGTCACTATTCTCTTCTTGAATGATTCGATTGCACAATTCTTTATCTTGTTTTCCACCAATTAATATTATTTTATTATCTTTTAAAAGGTTAATTAGCTCTACAAAATTTTGCTCAGGCCAAATCCTTGTTGAATCTATTCCTACACCAGGGTTTTTACCTCCTCCAGGAGCGATGCATATTGCTCTTTTTATTTTCTTAAAAATTTGATGTGCTAATTTTTTGTCCTCTTTGGCAATATGCAAATCTAGTGAAAGATCTTTTTCTTTTTTTGCTCCAACAAGATATGCTAGTTCTAAATAGTACTCTATTTCATGCTTTAACGCTCCATATTGTACATTGGCATTATTTGCGAACCCTTCTCCAAATCTATTAAAACCAATGCGAATTGGAATTCTGGTGAATGAAATAAAGAGATTCGCTAGCCATGATTTATCTAGAATAAAGCAAATGTCGTATTTTTTTTGTTTTATTATTTTTAATAAATTGAGTTTATTTAGTGGATTTAACGAATGAAACAAATCACTTTTTACTGCAATTACATTTGAAATATTTTTGTTACCTTCCAAAACTTTTGCACTTTCTTCTCCAGTTAAGTAATCTATTTCTGCAGAAGGAAATCTTTTTCTTAATGCTCTGATGAATGGAGTTGTCATTAAAACATCTCCGATTGCGCCAGACTTTATTATTAAAATTGTTTTAGGAGATATATTTTTCAAACTGTCTGGAGAATACTTTCTAACTAAATGCTCGATAAATAAATTTCCCAAAAAACAAGCTATTTTAGTTAACATGTCTGTTAATTGATTATTTATTGTTTATAACTCTGATGGATTAGAGTTTCTTTATCTTCTCAAGAATTTTGGTAGTTGACTTACCATCTACTAGTGGAATAGCTACAACTTTTCCACCATACCTTTCTACAACTTCTTTCCCAACTATCGCTTCTTTTTCGTAATCTCCACCTTTCACAAGCACATCAGGTTTTAATTCAGTTATCAAATTTAGTGGAGTGTCTTCTTCAAAGAATGTCAAATAATCTACTGTATTTAAGCTAGAAAGTATCTCTGCTCTTTCGTTTTGGGATATTATCGGTCTTGTATGTCCTTTGAGTCTTCTTACAGAAGTATCTGTGTTTAGACCAAGTACAAGAACGTCTCCGAGTTCTTTGGCCTGCTGTAAAAGCCGTGTGTGCCCTATGTGTAATAAATCAAAGCAGCCATTTGTGAAAACTATTTTTTTGTTCTCTAATTTTAGCTCAGCAACAGTTCTTTTCAGCTCGTCTAAATTTAGCAATTTATTTTCATCAGATTTGAAAGAGTTCTCTAATTCTTGCAAAAGCACTGTTGCAGTTCCTCTTTTAGACACTTTAATTCCTGCAGCATAATTAGCAATCAAAGTTGCTTCTTTAATTGATGCTCCAGATACTATGCTTAATGCAAGAGCTGAAATAAATGTATCCCCTGCTCCAGTTACGTCAAATACTTCTCTTGCTTCTGTTGGAAAACTCATCGGAGGTTTATCTAGCTCGAACAAAGATACTCCCTCTTTTCCCTTTGTTATTATTATATTTGAGTTGAATTCGTGAGACAATAATGTTCCTAATTGTTCGATGCCTTTTTCATTGGCTGCTATTATGCCTGTTATTTGTTCTGCTTCAGCCAGGTTAGGTTTTATTATGCTGACGTTTTTGTACAAATGTATATTCTGAGGCTTAGGATCTACTATTATTGGCTTGTTTAACGTCTTCAGATAGTCTACTGTGCTTTTGTTTACAGTTCCCTTAGCATAATCAGATATTACTACTGCATCAAATTGTTTTTCATTGAAAAATTCAGTCAATGCATCATGATTTATTTTCGTTGCTTTTTCTTCATAATCTATCCTGAGCATGTGCTGGCTTGCACTAAACACTCTCATCTTTTCTATTGTAGGATAATCCCAAGTTAAAATTCCTTCAGCATTCACTCCTTTTTTTATTAATTCAGAAACAAGTATTTCTCCTGAAGAATCATCTCCTATAAATCCACAAAGAAAACATTCTGCCCCTAATGCTGCAATATTTGAAGCTACATTTGCAGCCCCTCCAGGATTGTATACTTCTCGCTTTACATGCACAACTGGAACTGGAGCTTCAGGACTTATTCTATCAACATCTCCTATGATCGAGTGGTCTAGCATTATGTCTCCTACTACAAGAATTTTTTTGTATTTGAATTGTTTTAAAACAGCGCTAAGGTTGTTGTTTTTCATTTTAATTTTTTTTATTGATTAATTTTATTTATTGACAAGTTCGACAGAACTTGTTAGGGGTTTAATACCCCGACCTTCAGGTCGAACTTGTCAGTTCAAAAACTCGCGATTAAGCGAGGAGCGTAATACCACGACCTTTAGGTCGTGGATAGCTCCGAGCAGCGAGTTTTTGTTATTTTTATTTAATTTATAGAGCGTTTCGCACTATTCTTAACACATCATCAACACTTATCAGTCTCATACATAAATATTTATCTTCTTTTCTGAGACAATCAGGAAACACTCCTTTGTCGTTTTTTATACATGGAGAACACTCTACGTTTTTATATATTGCGAAATTATAGTCTCCATAAGGCTTCCATAAAACAGGAGTATTAGGTCCGAAAAGACCTATTGTTGTTGCACCGTGAGCTGCTGCGATATGCATAGGTCCTGTATCATTGCTTATGAATACTTTGCATTTTTCTATTAACACACAGGATTCTTTTAAAGTGAATTTTTTTACTGCATTAATAATACTTTCTTTGTTTTTTGCAAGAGCAATAATATCTTCTGCAAGCTCTTCTTCTACTTTTCCTCCAACTAAGACTATTTTTGCTTTGTGTTTTTCTATCAATTCATCAGCCAACTTTGCAAAATTATCTTTACTCCACAATCTTGTTTTTGCACTTTCTCCAGAACCTGCGCAGATTCCAACTAGCAAATCTTTGGATAACTCTATTCCATTTGATTTCAAAAAATTAGAGATTGTAGATTGGTCATAAAAATCATATTTTATTTTAACAAGCTTTTTGTCATCCTCTGTTAATTCACAGTGGAGCAGTTTTGAAAAATCGAGATAATTCAGAAGCATATGCTGATCACGCCTAAAATTAACAATGCTTGTATAGAGTTTTGACCTCAATTGATTTGCAAAACCATATCTTTGAGATGAAGAATAAAATGCAATTAAAGCAGATAGATTAAGATAAGGTTCAAGATCTATTGCTAAATCATATTTTCTGAAAAGGAAAATCGTGCTGAAAAAAGAATCTAATGAAATTATGTTGTTTAAATCAGCATTTCCTTCGAATACTGCGTTTGTTCTATTGCTGGCTAAAATGTCAATTTGACTATCCGGAAATCTTTTTCTGAGAACTTTTATCAGAGGCAGAGAAATTACTGAATCTCCTATTGCCCATAACTTTATTACTAAAATTTTTCTTGGATGAATGTTATTTTTATTTGGAATGAATTTTCTTAACAGGACAAAAATAAAATAGAATAAATAAACTAGTGCTCCACCAACAACTTGGTCAATCAATCTATATAGGGGGATTTTCATTTTTTTACTTTTTTCAAACTTAACATGGCAATTTCTCTTGTTAATTTAGTTACATCTTGGTTAGTGGTTTCTTGTTTTATGTATAGTCTAAAAATCAAGTAGAACAGCAATAGTACGCTTGAGTAAGTTGCAAAATCAAGAGGCCTAGATATTCCTATCAGCACAGTGATGCTGCTTAACAAATCTGGAACTAAAGAAAAAATTACAACAAAAGTCCATAAAAGAGTCCAAAATAATAGTTCTCCAAAATTTATTTTTTTATCCTTAAAACGAAGCAAAGTTCTGCTAAGTGTAAAAAATACAAACAAAACAATGATTAATTGCAGTAATTGAACCATTTTATTTACGCTACCTCAAAAATTTATTTAATATCATTTTATACAAAATTTTAAATGCGTTGAATGTACTTTGACCATGCTTCAATGAATAATCTGTGTATTTTATTGTGACTGGCATTTCTTTATAAATCAATCTTTTCTGATTTATCTGCTCCAATATTTCTGATGCGTGCTCCATTTTATCACATCTTAAATCTATTTTTTGGCAAGCTTCTCTCGATAAAGCTCTCAGTCCGTTGTGAGAATCTGTTAATTTTATTCCATAGAGAAGTCTTACTATTAAAGCTCCTCCTTTAAGAAAAAGTTTTCTTACAACGGGGGTGGAATTTTTTTTGATAAACCTGCTGCCCAGAACAACATCTGCTTCTCCATTTTTTATAAGTTCAGTCAAAGACTTTATTTCTTCTGCGCAATGCTGTCCATCAGAATCGAATGTAACAACAATGTCTGCTCCATTAGATAATGCAAAATCGATTCCTGTTTTAAGAGCTGCGCCTTGGCCTCTATTTATTGGATGTTTTATAACTGAGATGTTGTATTTTGAAGCAATACTGGAGGTGTCATCCTTGCTTCCATCGTCAACAACAACGATGTTTTTATATTCTGAAGAAATTAAATCATTTAGAACTTCACCTATCTTTCTTTCTTCATTATATGCTGGAATAACGATAAATTCTTTCATAAAGTGTTTACTCCAAAATTAGTTTAAAAGTATTGTGAATCCTTATTGAAAATTTTGTGGTTTAATACCTCGCCCTTTAGGGCGAAATTTTCAATTCCGAAAACCGAACGGTAAATACCCTGACCTTTAGGTCGGGGATGAGTTCGGTTTTCGTTATTTTACTATTTTATCATCTCAACTTTAACTTTGAATTTAATTGTTTGATTTCCAAAAGGGAAGTTTGCAGCATTTTCTCCATATGCTTCTATTGGATTCAATTCTATTGATTTCGTTTCTCCTTTTTTCATTCCTAACAAAGAGCTTGCCAACCCTGGCTTTTGAACTTGAATTGCATCTATTTGAACATACTTAGGATTTTCACTATTGGAAAACTCTGATTTTGGAGTGATATTTTTGTTCTGCCAATCTGCAATACTGGAGTCTAGAATCTTTATGCTTTTGTTAACTTCAGTCCACATTATGTAATTAACCTTAACATTAGAACCCACATCAACAATTTCTTTTTCTTTTAAAGTGCTGATTAAATTAGGTTCTTTTCCAGTCCAATCAACTTTCCAAGTAGTTATAGGTCCTCCAAATTTTTGAGCTTGTCTATTGACTAACTTAAAATTTTTCAATCCCTGTCCGTCGACAAAATAAAGCCGAGTGAACATACTATTGAGAAGACTTGTTGGAACTATTGTATTCATAAAATTACTTTCATCTGCAGGAATCAAAATTATCCCTCCATCTAGAGTTGAATTGGGATATTCTTTTTGAATAAATTCTTTTTTGTCGTTGAAATATTGCAAGTATTTCGGAGTCAAAACAGCTTTATTTGGCAAGAATATTTTAGCATCTGCAGAAGTTAAATTTACCTCGATATTTACTGGCACAGTGTTGCCATTTACTCTTAATACATTCTGACAAGAAACTTTTTCTTCATTTTTACTGCATGGAGTGACATCACTGACATAAGTTGGCCAAGGAGCTATCCACACATTTGCTTCGTTTTCATTGCTTATACTTTTTATTTGATTATAGATATTTTTTGCCTCGTCTTCAGAATATTTGAGTTTAGATATCATTTCTGCAATTGCTTTTTCTTTAGGTTCATTTCTTAGCTTAATCCAAATGTATGCTCTTTCAAAATTCCAGCTTCCGAAATGAGCCCAAACACCAGATTTTCCTATCATGTCGTCTGATGTTATAAAGAAATTTTCTGGAGGATTGCAATGGGTGAGCTGCAAAATTTTTTCGATATCTTCAGAATCATTTAGAGTTTTTTTAAGAATTTCTCTGGCAGATGATTTATCGAGCTGGAAAATACTGTAGAGCGCGTTTATGGATGATAAAGTGTCATTCGTTCTGTTGTTAATAAATTCAAATGCATTGTTGCTTCCACAATCAAGCATTCTTAAAATTCCTATGGCCTCTTTTTCGTTGCTAGTCAGCAATACTTTTCCAACCCAGTGAGCTAGCGGAGTATTCTGTGTTGCACCATCAAAAGTTACTGCTCTGTCAGAGATATATTTGAAATGATGTCCGAAATCCCACCAAGAATTAACAATTGCATCTTTATTGCTGTTGTCTTTTATGTATTGCAACGTATTCCACCAAGCGTCATTAACTAAAGGGATATCACTTCTTGAGGCAGCATCAGATAAAGATACTGAACTTGAGAGGCTAAAAGAAAGCACAACTAAAATAACAACTGCAACAATCTTTTTGTTTATTCCAAATTCCTTCTGAGCAAACTTGCTTACAAATTCGTGCAATAATCCTGCAAAGCATCCGAAGCCGATGGCTAATGCAGGAACTGTTAAAAGTAAAAATCGAGTTCCTTTTGTTGTAGCATATAATGTGGCTAAAAGCCATAGAACAAAAAATGCGATTGAGAAAATACTATGTTCATGCTTGTTTTCTTCTTTTCTGGCAAAAAATAAAAGAACCAATCCTGCGAGAGAGATTAAAAATACGTATTGATTAATTTGATTGATTGCATCTTTAACACTTAAAGGATTTAGTTCTGCAACAGTTGTGTAAACATTCGGCCACAAATTAGTGAGGGAAGCGTCTCTTATAGTTTGGAATCCTAAAGGACCTAATGGGCCACTTATGAATGCATTAAAATCTGAAAAGAATGTTACAAACACTCCTGTGAACAATACTATTATTGCAAAAGAATATAGTGTGTTCTTAACATCTTGAGTGAGCAAATTATGCACGTTGAATTTTTTGTCTTTAGAGGTTAATACGTTTTTTACTGCTAAGTATACTAGATGAATAAAAATTGCAGCTAAAAAGAAATCAAACAAATACCACCAAGACCAAATATATGAATAAACTCCAGTTGCAAATCCTGCGAAGAATCCTGCTAAAATTTTGGTTTTTATTTCTTTCGAGCTTACACATTCTATAAATAGCCACGCGATTGTTAACGGGAAAAAAACATTGTACGCATCAGTATCTGCATGACCCCACTGAGTTCTTCCTAAAAATGAAGGATGCACTGCAACAAATGTCGCTGAGAAAAATCCTCCTAAATTTCCTGCGAGTTTTCTGCCGAGGAAAAAAGCAGGAAATAAAGATAAAATGGTGAAGAGTATTGGAAAATAAGTTACAGACTGCATCAAAGGAATTTTTGAGTTGAAAAAAGAGAATACTTTGTGAATGACAAATAATACGTATGGGTGAATACTTTCTTCAACTTGATTTCCTAGAGGGGCTTGCATATGATTATCCCACTGCTTTCCATTCTTCACTTCATCTCCTAACTGGCCTTTTTCAACTAAATTTTTAGCTCTTCTTAAGAAAGTGTACGGATCGATATCTGGCATATAAGTGTATTTAACTCCTTCAAATTCATATCTGTAAAAATCTTTAGCTTCGTTCGCAACACTTTGAGTAACTGCATCCATTTCTGACTTCTTTTCTCTTACTGCGTTTTTGTAAAACTCATCAATTATCTTCTGTTTTTGTTCAGAAGGAAGATTAGGATATTTTTGATTGACTTGCGAAGAAATTTGAGAAACTAATTGATTGCTAACAGAGTTTGCAGCTAATTCATCAAATCTAGATAAATCTTGAGTTTGCATACGCATCCAAACACCACCCCAAGGCAGGAAACCATAGTTTGGGAGGAATTGAAGCAATAGAACTAATAATAGGATGCACAATGTTGAGTTGTTTTTTATGAATGAAACTATTTTTGAGAAGTCGAAAGAAAAATCATCGTCTAAGATCTGTGGTCTGTGGTCTGTGGTCTGTGGAGAGCTTAGATTTTTTATCTGCTGAAAACCTTTTTTAAAAAAATCAATTATTTTTGAAAAATCAATGTCGAAGTCGTCGTCTTTCTTTATTTCATCTACCATTACTTTTCCCTCCTTAATTGAATACTTGACAAAAACTGAGTTAGCTTAAAAAGTTTACTAATCATTTTTGTACATTTTTAATAAAACAATCTTAAAACTTTATTCACTCTAGAATACTAACACTTTCGAAACATTTATAAACAAGTATAGTCTTCAGTACATAAGTCACCTTTTTTATAGTGGTGAAAATCATTTTCTTAAAAAATTAGGGGTGGGAGCTCAAACATGGTTGACCAAGCAGATAATACACAAGATCCAAAGCAAGATTCAAATTATGAAGATGATTTAAGTGATTTGTTGGGTTCTTTAGACAAAAATGATTCTGTTGCAAATGATTTAAAAGGAGAAAATCCTTCAGTTAGCAATAATTCACCTCCAGTTGCGCCACAAAATAATTCTCCTGCACAAAACGTTCCTTCCCATAAAAGAACAGGACTTTGGAGTGCAGTTGCTCTTGCAGGAGCATTAGTTGTTGGTGGAACATTAGTAAGTTATGTACAACACCGAAGAAATGATGCTTTGAAAGCAAAAGTAGAAGCGGCATTCTCACAAGATTTTAGAACATTATATGGTGAGGACAAACTTTCTGCATTGATTGATGCAAGCATTGTTTTGAAAGAAGTTAAAGGATTAAGCGGAGTTAATGTCGCTGCTTATCAATCAACAATAGATGATTTGCTTAAACAAGCTCACTCTGAATTAGCTGCTGAACAGAAATTAAAAACACAATTAGATGCAAAACAATGGTATGGTGCATCGCAAACAATAGCCCTTCTTGCACAAATCTGGGGCAAAGACAAGCCAGGATATGATGAATTTGTTCAATCAAGAAGAGACTTAAGAGAAGCTGCACAATATTTTGCGGATTATGAATTAAACAAAAATTGGCAAGAGAAGAAAGAAGAAAATCTGCGAAATTTAAGAGGAGCAGTAAAACATGCACAAAGTGCAATCGATTCTTCTATGAATGGAGGACACTATGCTGGTGGAGCAGATTTACATGTTGGTTCTTTAAGAGTATATACTACTGAAGAAGACAGAGTGGATTTTGACGCTCTCGAACAAAAATTAACAGAAGTTTACACTGGCTTAGATACAGATTTGTTCGGCAATCAATTGAATCTCGATGAAGAAGCAAGTAAAGCGACACGATATTTAGTTGAAGCAAGAGATGGAAGATCTTTTGATTTCTCGTACAGCCAAAAAATAGCAGACTTATTTGCAAAATTAATGTCTGAAAGAAGAGCTCAAACAAGTCCAACAACAAAACAAAGATACATTAAAACAATGCACAATACTTTCGGAGCACCATTTAAAGTTGTTTACAACGCTGGCAAAATAGTAAAAGGAATATTAGGAGCATTAATTTCTCCATTCTCTTCAGATGTTGATGCAAAAGAAGAATTGAGTGATGTAGGAGAAGGTCTTGTAGGCACATTAAGAACTGCAACAGATTTAGCAGGAACAGCAAAAACACCATTAACTATTCTTGGACAAACAAGTGTCGGTGGAGTTCAAATTGGAAAACCACTAGAAGTAATAGACCAAAACACTCCATTCCAAAGTCCTTGGAGTGATGAAAATTTCTACGATGATACACACACAGGATATTTCCCAGTTCCATGGAAACTTTTAGATGCAGATGTAAGAAAACAATTGTATCAACAGCAAGGAAATTGGGTTTATTTAGGAGTGCCAGTCCAATTAATAACTGACTATTCTATAATTAATAGTTTGGTAAAACATTATGAAGGAGGAAGAGAAACTGGAAAAGGAAATGCAGGAAACAATGGACAGCAACCAAATCCAACTCCAGACCCAACACCGATTCCTGAGCCAACTCCTACACCAACTCCGGATCCAACGCCAATCTCTACACCAGATCCGGTTCCAGTTCCAACACCAACTCCTACACCAACGCCAGGAGGCATAGGTGGAAGCATTGGAGATTGGTATAACGGGGTGGAATCAAAATGAAAACATCAACTTACACAATATTATTAGCAGCTTTATTTTTACTTTTAGCAGCTCCAGCGAATGCAGTTGTAGATTTAACATTAAATTTTGACAACGCACAAAATGCAAAAGTAGAAGCATTCAACTGCGCAAATGCAGACTGCTCAAGCGTAACACCATTCTCAGGAAGTTTTCCTAACGGAGACACAACAACAAATGGGCAAGTTACAATAAGATTCCCAAGTACATTAGCATCTTCAAATGGATATGCAGTATATGCAGTTTCTCCAAGCTTTTTACCAAAAGTAACAAAAGCAACACTGCACAGCAATGGAGACGACACAGTTTATCCATTATCTTCATCTCTCAGTTTTGAAAAAGCGCCAGTTTGCAGATCTTCAATTTCAGAATTCAGCGTAACAAATGATGCAAAACCTCATATTCCATTAGTAATACAAACAGGTTCTTCACTTGACTCAACAGCAGCAAGTGCATTTGGATTAGCAAACGGACCTGTAAAATATGTTCCTTCAGATTTGGAAGATTATTTCAGCGCTCTAACAAATGTAGTTTTAACAATATTTGATGAATTTGGAAATGTAGAAAACAGACAATCAGTTAATTTAAATTTGAAAGCAGACCAATCTCAAAATGTAGAATTCACATGGACTCCAGAAATTTCAGGAGGATATGCAGCATCAGTATCAACAAACGTTGTTGACTCACAATGTGCATCTTCAGAACAAAGGGAAACAACAAAATTATTCTCAGTGTTAAATGAAGAGCCAAGAGACAGCTGCTATACTTTACTAAACAACTTAAAAGTTGAAGGACAAGCAAAAGCAGGACAAAAAACAACTGCGAGCTTTACAAAAATATCAAATCACGCAGACGGAAATGGAGATTTGCATCCAACTGCAACTGATTTGTTTTTCACTATTTTAAAACCTGGAGAATTATTTGGAACAACTCAACTGAAAACTCTTAACTCAAACTCAGATTCAACATCTGCAGAAAAATACACTCTAGAATGGACTCCAAATGAAGCAGGAGTTTATAATTTAGCTTTAGTTGGAAGAGCATCAGATAATAGATGTAATTCATTTGATAGAAACACTCAGGAAGTTGCAACATTACAAGTCCAAGTTGCCCCAGCAGAGGTAAGTTATTCTGTAACATTCAGAATACTTGACGAAAATGGACAAAGAGTAAATGGAGCAGAAGTAATTTTAGGAGATGCTTCAGGCATGACAGACAGTAATGGAGAAGTAATATTTGCAAGAGTAGCTCCTGGAAACTACAATCTCAAAATAGTGCATGATGATTTTGAAACTTTGGATGATACTGTTGAAATATCTGGCGATGTTTTAATTGTAAAAACATTACAAAGAGTTAACAACGTTCCAGAAGAAAGAAACGTTGTAATAACAGTTTTAGATAGAGACACTAATGAGCCAGTTCCAGATGCACAAGTTTATGTTGCATTGAGTGATATTAATGTAGAGCCTGTTCAAGTTGAAACAAGATTAACTGATGCAAATGGAAGAGCGTTCTTCAAATTAACTGATGGCAGATATCCATATGCTGTCGACCCAAGATATCATGAAGAATTCGAAAGCGAAACAGGATTTTTAGTTAATGGAGAAGATTTATTTGTAACTGTATTTGTGGCTAGAACAAGTTCTCCTCCAACACCAGTTCCTCCACCAAGAGTGCCAGATGTTAGTTTATCAATAAGTTCATTAAGCATTCCAAGAGGATTTGAAGCAAGAGCAGGAGAAGATGTAGAAGTTTTGTTGAATTTAGAAAACTCAGGAAACGAAAATTTAGACAATACTAAAGTACAAATTTCAGTTCCTGCATTAGGAATAAGAACATCAGCAGGACCATTCGATTTAGATGAATCTGAAAACTTGAACAAAAGATTGACGCTAAACTTACCTTCAGAAACTCCTAACGGAGTTTATTATGTAAGGATTGAAGTTCATAACAATGATGTAACTAGAATAGTTCACAGACAAATCGAAGTTGTTTGAAAAAATTTCCTCGACGAGAGAAATATTTTTCGAAAGGTTTAAATATGGACTATAACCTATTGATTGTATAATATATTATTAATTCGGGGTGGTTGATTTGAAAAACAAAGACATTTTTAAAACATTTTTTAGAGAAAAGCCAGCAATGATGCTGGTTAATTTGAGAAATACAAAATCTGAAGTGTATGCGTCATCGCTAGCGAAACAAATCGACTGCACATATTCTCACGTAGTTAAAGTGTTGCAGGAAATGCAGAAAGAGGGCTTAATCAACTTCGACAAGCAGGGAAGATTGAAGTTATTGGCTTTAACTCGCAAAGGAACAGAAGTAGCTGGAAGAATAGATGATATAAGAAATATACTTTGATTTTTTTTTTATTTTAAGATTTTTTTGAGAGGGCTAACATGGTTAAACAATTAGAAGATGAATTAAAAAATGTTTTATTAGAAATAAGAAACGAACCTATTTCTTATGCTGAATTAATGGATAAAATAGTAAAGTGGAATAATTCTCATCTGGATAAAGTTCCTTTCGATGTATCTCCAAGAGATATATTTCATGATGGACTTAGATTAGGATATATTCAAAAAGTTGAAAACGGGTATAAGTTTAATTTGGAGGAATAAAAATGACTGAAGTTTTAACATACGCGACAGAAGAAGAAGTAGATAGTTATTTAGAAATAACTTTTGATTTAAATAATCAATTACTTGGAACACTTGAGGCCAGATTTGGAGATTTGACGAATTCTAACAAATTTAAAACAGATGGCGAACAGTTTGAAGTAGATTGTGCATTTAGGTTAGAAAAAATATCTGGAAGATATTCTGTTGATGGAGGAGTTAGAAATGAGTTGGAGGTTATATCTACAGAACATTACAATACTCTAGAAGAATTAGTGACTGGAATAAAAAAGAGCATTAGTTCTGGAGAAATTTTTGGTTTGTACGAGGCATATGGAATTAACGTTAATCCTTTATTTTATACCGTTCCTGGAGAACATAAATTGCCAGAATATGGACGAGAAGAGATGAAAAAAGAATTAACAGATGGTCTTGCGCTTGCTGAAAATGATTCAGAAAAAGAATTTATTAACGATTTTTTAAAAACAATAGAACAACCTGATATTTACAAATTCGAAGGACTCTCTCATTCAGAGATTGCGGAGTTTGTTAAGTTGTATGATGGGGAATAGAATGACAGAAGTCTTAACATACGCAACAGAAGAAGAAGCAGACAGCGACTTAGAAAGAACTTTTGACAGAAATAATGAAGTGATTGGAGAACTTGAAAGGCGCTTCGGAGACTTATTAGAGGTTTCTAAATGGAAAGAAGCTGGAGAAGAGTTTGAGGTGGATTGTGTATTCTCTCTGCGTAAGATTGCAGGAAAATATTCTTATGAAGGGTCAGTAAGAAACATATTTGAAGTTGCAGTTGAAAAACATTATGCTACATTAGAAGAATTGGTAAATAGAATTAAAACGATTGCACTTTCTGGGTCAGGCTATGGTGCATATGGACTTAATGTTAACCCTGTGTTTTATACTATTTCTAAATCAACTGAATTAACTGAGAATGAAAGAGAAGAAGCGCAAAGAAAATTATATTCTATGGTTGGAGATGAAAGAAATCAAGCACAAAAAGAAATGGTAGATGATTTTTTAAAAGTTGTAGAACAACCAGACAAATTCAAATTCGAAGGACTCTCTCATTCAGAGATTGCGGAGTTTGTTAAGTTGTATGATGGGGAATAGAATGACAGAAGTCCTGACATACTCAACAGAAGAAGAAGCTGACTCTGATTTAGAAAGAATTTTTGATAAAAATAATGAAGTAATCGGAGAACTAGAAAGAAGATTTGGAGAGTTAAAGGATGTTTCTAAACACAAAGCAGATGGAGAACAATATGAAGTTGATTGTG
>CAYHXI010000019.1:0-16582 GCA_964360565.1 uncultured Methanosarcinales archaeon
AATATATATTCGAGAAGATGATTCATAGAAAGATTTAAATATTAGTAACGTAATACTTAGTAACATGTTACTAGAATTCATAGATAGAGAAGCTGAACTCAAAATATTGGAAGAAAGATATAAATCTAAGACTGCAGAATTTATAGTGATATATGGGAGAAGAAGAGTTGGAAAGACTGAACTTATAAAGCACTTCATAGAAGAAAAAATTCATTTCTACTTTTTAGCAAAAAAGAAAAAGATGGAAGAAGAAAGAGAAAGATTCGGCATTAAATTTTCTGAAAAATTTAATGTATTCCTAAAAGATACAAAAGATTGGGATTCTTTGTTCAATAAAATGTGTGAAAACGAAAAAGAAAAATTAGTTATAGTTATTGATGAATTTCCATTCTGGATAGAAAAAGACAAATCAATACTATCTGATTTTCAGCACGCATGGGATGAATTGCTCGTTAAGAAAAATGTTGTTTTAATACTGTGCGGATCTTACGTAAGTGTTATGGAAAATGAAGTTTTAGGATATCAAAGCCCGCTCTACGGAAGAAGAACTGCTCAAATAGAACTAAACAAACTTAATTTCAATGAATTTAAGCTATTTTTTCCAAAATGGAAAATAGAAGAAATAATAAACGCTTATGGAGCGCTGGATGGAATACCATTTTACATTAAAGAATTCGCGCAAGAAAACAATTTTTTTGAAAATATTTGCAATACATTCTGGAAAAAAGGCTCTGTACTAAACAAAGAAGTAGAATTTCTACTCTCACAGGAATTAAGAGAAGTTGAAACGTATCTGAGCATAATGAGAAGCATATATGAAGGTGCAACAAAATTAGGAGAAATCGCATCAAAAAGCAGAGTAGAAATAACAAACATAAATAAATACCTCAAAACATTAATTGATCTAAAATTTGTTTCAACTGAAAGCCCAGTAATAATAAATAGACCAAAACAAAAAAATCACATATACAAAATAACAGATAATTTCTTCAGTTTCTGGCTAAGCTATGTCCATCCTTTCAGAGATGAAATAGAAATAGGAGAAATGGAGTATCTTAAAGAATTTTTTCAAAAAGACTACAGCAGTTACTTAGGAAACATATTTGAAAATATCTGCAGAGAAAAATTAAAAGAAATATCTCCAATTAAGATAACAAAAATAGGTAGATGGTGGTACCAAGATAAAGAAATAGACATTGTAGCACTTAATGAAGAAAAGAAAGAGATTCTCTTCGCAGAATGCAAATGGGCTAATTTAAACTATAGTGAAGCCAGAAAAATAATAGATGAATTAAAAGAAAAATCCAAATTTGTAAATTGGGAAAGAAAAAAAGAACACTTCTGCATCATGGCAAAGAAACTCAAAGAAAAACAAAAACTAATAAAAGAAGGAATACTTGCATTTGATTTGGAGGATTTTTAATAATTAAAAAAATAAAATAAAAAACAGGCACTAAATTTGTTTAATGCCTAATATACTTAGTATGTTTCCTGCTTTTGTGGTCTCTCTTGGTGAAATTTTTTGTGCAAATCCTTTCTTAAAGTCCATATTTGAAAGAATAATTTGACTATCTGCAGATACAAACACTCTATCTGGACTTGCGAACACTAAATGTATGTCTGAAGCAGACACTTGCCTTATTATGCCATATCTTAAAGTAAATATATCGCTTATTGCAAGTTGTACAAAATTTGTGGCTCCTTGTAGAATGTCGACAACTGTTGCTAATGATTCTACATTTCCATTTTTGAATCTTATTGCGCCTTCAAGAGGAATGATAAACTGTTGTCCATTAAGTTTAACTGAAACTTCACGTTTCATGGGATTGATTACTAAAACTTCTATTTTAACTTCTCTCTTGTCTGCTCCATTATAATAAACATAATTGATGATATCTCCTTCTGCCAAACCGGGTTTAGTTATATAACCTGGTGTATTTCCAGATACAGGAACCATTCTTCCTGCTGCCAATTCAACTTCGTACTGCGGAGGACAACTTACTCTAGGGCAAGTTGGCTGTGGAGGCGGTCTATATGGTCTATACCATGCTTCTCCAGTTATATCATTATTATCATTGTTTTGCCAGCTGACAAATCCAGCAAAAGCAACTAAAGAAACTAACAATAATAGACTTAATTCAATACTTAGCCATTTACTCATAATCTTCACCTCATTTTAGTACATATTTATTCGTGAGTTGTTTTTCGTACAAACAGACTCTAGAAGTAGTAAAAAGCAAACTGATATATATATATATATATATATATCCATTCTGGAAAATATAGGTTGGAGAGTATAATTTTGCTGAGTGAGAGCTCCAGAGCTCGAGTTAGCAAAATTAATAGTAAGATTTAAATAGTTGACTCATAAGTATATACTTATGAGTCAATTTGTAAACAGAAAACAGGAACTCGAATTTTTGAACAAGAAATACAAATCACACGAGTCTGAACTATTGATTATTTACGGCAGAAGAAGAATAGGAAAAACAGAACTTCTTCTTAAATTTTGCGAAGATAAAAAGAATTTGTATTTTATGGGAAGATTAGAATCGAGAGAAGATACAATAAAGAGATTCAATCATCTCCTAATAGAGAAATTTAACGACAACATTTTGTTAAACAATTCTTTAAGCAATTGGGATGCTATTTTTAGATATATCTCAGAAAAATCAAAAGAAAGACTTGTATTAGTAATAGACGAATTGCCTTTTTTAGTTGAAAAATTTCCAGAGATTATTTCTATACTGCAAGATATGTGGGATTCTTGCTTAAAGAAAACAAAAATAATGCTGATTCTTTCAGGTTCAAGCGTTGGTATGATGGAAAAATATGCTATAGACTATAAAAGCCCGCTATACGGAAGAAGAACAGGACAGTGGAAAGTAAATCAAATGAACATATCTACTTTGAAGGAATTCTTTCCCAAATATAATTCTCAAGAATTAATAGAGACATATGCAGTTATTGATATGATTCCAGGATACTTAAATTTATTCAATCCTCATAAAAGCTTTTTAGATAATTTGAAAGAGAAATTTTTCTCAAAAGGAGAATTCTTATACGAAGAAGTAGAAATATTATTGAGAGAAGAATTAAGAGACCCTTCTAATTACATGTCGATTATTTCTTCTATAGCTGGAGGTTTAACCAGCTTTAACGAAATAACGCAGAAAACCAATTTAGATAAAAGCATGTTATCCAAATATTTGGGAGTTCTAGAATCTCTGGGGATTACTGAAAGAATAATGCCAATCACTGAAAATTTCAAAAACAAATTAAAATCAAAAAAATCTTTGTACATGATTAAAGATAATTTTTTTGACTTTTGGTTTAAATTTATTTACACTAATAAACAAGAAATAGAAAAAGGAAATTCAAATATTATATTTTCACTAAAAACCGAATTAGATAGATACATTAGCTTCAAATTTGAGAGTTATTGCAAAGAATTAATATCTAATGGACTAGTAGATAATTTCAATAAAGTTGGAAAATGGTGGTATAAAGACAAAGAAATAGACATTGTAGCACTTAATGAAGAAAAGAAAGAGATTCTCTTCGCAGAATGCAAATGGTCTAATTTGAATTATTCTGAGACGAAAAAAATTCTTGAAAACCTTAAAGAGAAGTCAAAATTTGTAGACTGGCCTAGAAAAAAAGAATACTTCTGCATCATAGCGAAAAAAATAAAAGACAAACAAAAATTAAAAAAAGAAGGATATTTGGCTTTTGATTTGGAGGATTTTTAATAATTAAAAAAATAAAAAAAGAAAGGCATTGCTGTTTTTTGAGTTCAGCTTCTGGTTTCTAATTTAATTATTTTTAAGCCAATTTCTTTAAATGAGGGGTTTATATGATTAGGTTCAGTGTTTAATTATGAGTTCGTTAGTTTGTCATTATCTTCTAATTGTTTGACTTTAAAGCTCAGTTCTTTAAGTGCTAAGAATACTCTATTTAGTTCATTGTTTAGTTCATTAGTGTTCAGGTTTTTGGTACTATCTTCTAATCTACCAATTCTTAAGTTTGTTTCGTCAAATGCTGACTTTATTCTATCCATTTTTAGTTTTAGTTGGAAATTTATGTCCTTGTTATCAGATTGTAATTGTTTGATATTTTCGTACAGTTGATTGATTCTATCAGTCATTGCTTTTATTTGATTTTGGTCGGGTGCAGGTTGTGGTGGCGGAACATAAATTGGTTTTGGAGGAGGTCTATATGGTCTATACCATGCTTCTCCAGTCAAATCATCTCCTGTGTTTTGCCAGCTGACAAATCCAGCAAAAGCAACTAAAGAAACTAACAATAATAGACTTAATTCAATACTTAACCATTTTGACATAAAACACCTCTTAAAAATTACGAATTCGTAAACTCATTCAGTAATTTTTTTTAAATTATTAGATAGATAAACTATCTTAGAAGGTAATAAAACGAACTACTATATATATATACGGTGTTTGAAAATAGAGGTTGGAGAATGGATTTATTTTTCCCACAACCATAGCCATAAAGTTATCTATTCTATCGGTAACTATAGCCTTAAAGTAACCGATAGAACATATAACTATTTTTAATGAACTCCCAGTCACAGCAAAGCTGCAGGGCATGAAACCTAGATGGGAATAAAAGCTATGAGGGAGTATGTTAGGAATAAATTGGAGTAAGCTCAGCTAAAGAGAGTATACTAATCCATATTGGCTAGACTGATTTAATATCTAACCAAGTTATTATGTTTCCTTTTGGAGTGGGTTCTCTTTGTCCAAATAATTTCATTGGTGGAAGAATGGCACCATCTGCACTTATTACTACTTGAGATGGACTGACAGAAATGGAGAAGGTGTTTTTCTAAAGCTGAAATAGAAACGTTTATATATCAGTATTTTATTATACACTTATAATAAAATTATTATATTAAAAAATGTTAAGAAAAGACGAATTAAAGGTTTTGAAAACTTTGTTTGATGATTTAACTAGAGATTTGACCATAATGGATTTGGCTGAATTGTTAAATCAAAAATATTTTCAAACACATACTACTGTGAAAAATCTTGTTAAATCGGGAGATGTTAAGATTAAGAAAATAGGTAAAAGCAGTATAGTCAAGCTAGACTTCTCGAAATACGATTATAATTATGTTGTTGCCGAAATAGAAAGGGCTAACGATTTATGCAATAAAAACAAAACAATTAATATTATTAGAGAAGATTTGAAGAACATTGATAAAAATTTTGTTTGTGTTCTGTTCGGCAGCCAAGTTGAAAAACCGCGTCCAGACTCAGACGTTGATTTGTTATTTCTTATTCCTAAAGATTACAAATACGGAGATTTTGAGAAACTAACCCGTACTGTTTTACTTTCTTCAGGAAAAACAGATATCAATATTTCTTTTGACGAAAGTTTGCATGAGATGCTTTCTCATCCAGAGAAATTTAATGTCGGCAACGAATTGCTTAAAAAACACATAGTTTTATATGGCTCTGAACATTTCCTCAATTTATTGAGGAAGCATTATGTTGGATGAGAAAAGCATAGAGCAAAGCAGCAAAATAGTAAAAGAATTAATTAGTGAAGGAAAAATCGTAAAGCCAAATCCTAAAACACTTGAGTTCTTTCTGAAACAAAGTCAAAAAACACTCATAGTCGCTCAAAAACTTTTAGAGATTCAAGTAAAAGAAAAGATCGATGCGAATCTGTGGATAATAAACACCAGCTACTATGCTATGTTCTTTGCAGCGACAAGTTTGCTAGCTCACTATGGTAAAAAGCTCAATATTAGTCAAGGAATTCACAAGGCAACATATCACGCACTCGTTTATTACTTTGTAAAAGAAGAAAATAAACTCAAAAAACAGCTTGCGGAAGAATACGCAAAAGCAGTAAATGACATCGAACAAACATTGCAAACGGGTGAAGATAAAATAAAAGAATTAATAACAAATTTAGATTACGAACTTAACAAAAGAAAAACATTCACATATGAACTAGAAGAAGACGCCAGTACAAACAAAGCAATTACGAGTTTGGAGCGAGCCAAGAGTTTTGTAACTGAAGTTAGAAGAATGATAAAAAAATAAAAAATTTAATATTTTCACTCCGGAAAATATAGATTGGAGAATGCATCGATAGTAAGTTTTATAAATGTGGGAGTTTTATCCTACATTATATGTTTGCGAATGAAGACAAATTATTGAGAGAATTTTTTTACAAACCAATGTCTCATTTTGGAGTGAGAGAACTTAGCAGAACAACTAGATTAGATACTAAAACCGTTATGAAATACTTGAGAGATTTTACTGAGAGAAAAATTCTTTTAAAGCAGTGCAAAAAAGGGAGTTTTCCTTATTTCGAAGCAAACAGACTTTCTCATACTTATCTTTTTAACAAAAGTCATTTATTAGTTAAGAGAATTATAGAATCTGGTTTGGTGGACTTTCTAGAAAATAAATTACAACCAACATCAATAGTGCTTTTCGGCAGCGTTCCCAGAGGAGTTTATCACGCTGAGAGCGATATTGACTTATTTATTCAAACTTCATATGTGAGATTGGATTTGTCTAAATTTGAGAAATTTTTAGGCCACAAAATTCAAATACTTTTTGAAGAAAATCTGAATAGTTTAAGCAAAGGATTGCTGGAAAACATTTATAATGGGGAAGTATTGAGCGGTAGATTGGAGGTTGTTAAGAAATGAAGAGAAAAGAATTTGACCAATGCATAAAAGAAAACAAACTCATAGAAACGAATTACAAAGACAAAGGATTGGCTGAAGAATTATTGAATTTCGCACAGCATAGACTGGATTTTTGGAACAAGATTCAGTTTCAAAACGATTTTCCTTCTTTAGTTCTTGAGGGACATTACGAAATTATCAAAGAATTAGCTACTGCCATACTTGCTCTTGACGGTTGGAATGCTTTAGACCACGAATGTCTTTTTGCATATCTTAAAAGTAAAAAGAAAGACTTAGAGATAGATTTTGATTTCTTGCTGGAGTTAAAAGATACTAGAAATTCGATAAGTTATCGAGGAGTGATGCTAAACTCAAACACTTGGACTCAAAATAAACTAAAGATTCAAACCATCATAAAAGCTATGCAAGAATATGTGAAAAACAAACTAGATTATAGTGAGCCAAAAACCTTGTAACTGAAGTTAGAAGAATGATAGAAAACGAAACAAATAATTAGGCAATAGTTTCGTTTTCTAAATAGTTGGGACTCAATGGATTGTTCAACAATTTTCGTCGCCAACTATAATAAAAAAATAAAAAAGAAATAAGGTTTTAGTTCTTGATTATTTATACGCAAGTGCAATAGAGCCATTTTGTTGTTTTTAACCAATTAAATACGTTAACGTTAGAATTACAAGCTAAAGGCATTGCGGTATATATTGGTTGAGGCGAATTGAAAGGAATTTGTAATGGGTCTGCAAATAGTGTGAATGCGTTAATGCATTTCTTTTTATCGCCACCACATACTTCGTTACAATTAAAATTATATTTATCGGGAGGATTGTTGGGAACAGAAATAGATTTCAATGTGGCTTTATTCAACAAATCCAACATTTCTTGTTTTTGTTGCAAAGAAAGTCCTTGAGCTGGCTGAGGAACATAAATTGGTTTTGGTGGAGGTCTATACCAAGCTTCTCCAGTTAATTCATCTCCTGTGTTTTGCCAGCTGACAAATCCAGCAAAAGCAACTAAAGAAACTAACAATAACAAACTTAGTTCAATACTTAGCCATTTACTCATAATGTTCACCTCATTTAGTATATAGTGTGAGTCGTTTATCGTACTGACTCTAGAAGTAGTAAAACGAACTAGTATATATATATGGTGTTTGAAAATATAGGTTGGAGAAGATGATAACTTTCTGAAACAAAGTAGAAACATTTATATACTAATCCATATTAGTACTAATTTGAATTAGTATGATAGATAGAACTGAAGAACTGGGATTATTGGAAACTGCTTGGAAAAAAAATACTTCTGAATTCATAGTACTCTACGGACGCAGAAGAATAGGAAAATCTAAACTAATCCAAGAGTTCATTAAAAACAAAGAAGGAGTTTATTTTATAGCAGAAGATATCAACAAAAAAGTTCAAATAACTGAATTAAAAAATGTTCTTGCCAACTATTTTAATGATGATTTCTTAAGAAGAACAGAAATTAATGAATGGCGGGATTTATTTGATTATCTTCAAAAAATAATTCCTTCAGACAAAAGGTTTTGTCTAGCAATAGATGAATTCTCTTACCTAATAAAGAACGACCCGGCTATTTTAAGTTCATTGCAAAAATTTTGGGACTTGTTTCTTTCGAAAACAAAAATATTTTTCATAGTTTCAGGTTCTCTTTTTGGACTAATGACTGAACAAGTGCTATCTGCCGCGTCACCTTTATATGGAAGAAGAACTAGAGATATTTTACTAACTCAGTTGCGGTACAAAGACGCATTCCAATTTCTTAATATGAACAAAGAAGAAAAATTTAAAGTATTCTTCGCAATTGGAGGAGTCCCAGAATATATGCTTAAGGCAACAGCATACAAAAATTCAAATGATTTTTTTACAAATGAATTTTTCCAAAAAAATGGCTATTTTTACAGAGAACCTCATTTTTTATTCAGTCAAGAATTTAAGGAAATAAGAACATACTTCACAATAGTGAATGCTATTTCTTTTGGAAATACAAAACCGAATGAAATAGCTAATTTCGGAGGAATGAAACACAGAGAAATATATCCCTATCTTGAAAATTTAATTCGACTCGGATTTATAAAAAAAGAGATTTCTATTCTTGGAAAGAGAAAAGAAGGAATATACTTAATAAAAGACCAGATGTTTGATTTTTGGTTCAATTTTGTATACAACAACAGAGAAAATATAGAAAAAAATAACTTAATACTTAAAATAGATACGAGCGCGTATTTTGGAAAAAGATTTGAAATTTTGGTAAGAGAAGAAATAGCACCACAACTATTTTCAAATTATAATAAAATAGGCAGATGGTGGTACCAAGACAAAGAAATTGACATAGTGGCACTTAATGAAGAAAAGAAAGAAATTCTTTTTGCAGAATGCAAATGGTCTAACATAAATTATGGCGAAGCTAAAAAAAATCTTGAAGAGCTCAAAGAAAAATCGAAATTTGTAAACTGGCAGAGAAAAAAAGAATATTTCTGCATAATTGCAAAAAAACTCAAAGACAAACAAAAACTAAGAAAAGAAGGATATCTGGCTTTCGACCTTGAAGATTTTTGAACAGTAAAACTTATAAACAACTCAAATTCTCTAAAATGATAAATGGCAGACGAATCAAAGCTAGAGAGAATGGGAAGATTATCTAATAGCCAAAAAAATATTAGAAATATCGCTACAAGCGCTCATATACACCACGGCAAATGTGTTTCTCCAAATACTAGGCTGCTTCTAACTAATGGAGCAATTATAACTGCAGAAGCACTCTATAGTGAAGCCATGCATTTCGGTTCTAAAGTAAGAGAAAATGAAGAAGAAACAGTTTATGACGTGTCTAACAGCAAATTCAAGATATTTTCATTAAATAAAGAAACAGGAAAGATAGAAAAAAAGAAGTTAAGCCACGCTTGGAAACTAGTTGGCGGCAATGCAATAAATATTCAATTAAGAACAGGAGCAGAAATTACAACAACTCCAGAACACAAATATATTGTTCTTGAAGATATGGATTTTGTTGAAAAAGAAGCTTGCGAACTTAAACTTGGAGATAGATTAGTTTGTGCGAAAAAAATAGAAATTGAAGACGAATTTGATGTAAAAAAAGAGATTTTGGAGAAATTATCTACTAAAGTATCTTATGCCAGACTAAATGATTCATTTGGTTCTGAGCTCAAGGCATTGATTATGAGAAAAGGAACTGCAGAAGTAAAAGACAAAATTGGTTCAAAAGTTCAGCAAAAATCTTTCTATCATGGAATTTGGCAAAATAGATACAAAATATCTGACTTGTTAAATATTGCAAAATTATTCAATATCTCTATAGAAGAAATTTATAGTAATATAGGCAAAATATCCTTCAGAATAAACACCAAAAGTACAAAAGAAATTTCACTGCCAAATAATTTTGAAAATTTATTCTACTTAGCAGGTTTATTTTTTGGCGATGGAAGTGGAGATAAGTTTGTAGTGGGCAAAGAAGAATTAGGAAACAAGTTCATTTTAATATGCAAAGAATTTGAAATTGATGCAAAATTAAGAATTAATAAAAACAGAACCCCTGACATAGTCACAAATGACTCTCTTAAGTTATTATTACATACATTGTTTGATTATCCTCTTAAGAAAAAAAGTCATAATATAAAGTTAAATAATTTTGTTTTCAAAGCCAAATTAGAATTTGCGGCTAAATTTATCAGCGGATATTTCGACTGCGATGGAACTGTCGAACAATCAAGAAGAGCCATTTCCGTAACTTCTGTAAGTAAACAAATGCTTAAAGACGTTCAACTTTTGTTGTTGAGATTTGGTTGTTCAAGCATAATTAATACTGATACATTATACTTATCTGGAATTTCTGCAAGAATATTTTCTGAGAAAATAAACTTTGAAGTTTCTTCTAAAATAAGAAAAGCTAAAGAACTAGCACAAAAAACACAAGGGAGCATAGTTACTGACACGATACCTCTTTCACATAAAAAACTTGTAAATGTCAGAAAAGTTTCTTCAGCTTCAATAGACCATCATTACTACAAGTATGAGAAAGGCATTCTAACTCCTACTTTAGATACTGTGCTTCAATTAAAACACAGATTTGCACAGCTAAGTATGCAAACAAATTGGTTTGATAGACTTACTACTGGTGATTTAATGTTTATAGAAGTAAAAGCAATAGAACAAAGAATAGAACCAATAGTTTATGATTTTTCAGTTCCAGATAATAAGAATTTTGTTGCTGAAGGAATAGTTATTCATAATACTGCGTTAACCGACAATCTTCTCGCTACAGCAGGATACATGTCTTCTAAAGCAGCAGGAAGCCTTGAAGAAGGAATGGCCACATGGCAGCACTTAGACGAGCAAGAGAGATTAATGACTGTCGATGCAGCAAACGTTTCTATGGTTCACACTTACCAAGGCGAAGAATTTTTGATAAACTTGATAGACACTCCAGGACACGTTGACTTTGGAGGAAATGTTACTCGAGCAATGAGAGCTATCGACGGAACAATAGTTCTTGTATGCGCATCTGAAGGAATCATGCCTCAGACTGAAACAGTTATAAAACAAGCTCTTAGAGAAAGAGTCAAGCCTGTTCTTTTCATAAATAAAGTTGATAGATTAATCAATGAACTTTTAATGACTCCTGAGCAAATCCAGCAAAGAATTTCAGAAATAATTGTAGAATTCAACAGGTTAATTGAACAAATTGCAGACCACGACTTTAAACAAATCTGGAAAGTAAATGCTCTTGACGGAAGCGTAGCTTTTGGAGCGGCAAGAGAAAATTGGGCATTGTCGATTCCTTTCATGAAGAAAAAAAATGTTTCATTTAAAGATATTCTTAACGTTTACAAAATAACTGATGAGAAAGAAAGAGAAGCGTGGATATGGAAAAACGCTCCTCTTTCAGAAGTTATTCTTGATATGGCGACAAAACATCTTCCTAATCCTTTAGAAGCTCAAAAATATAGAATCCCAAAAATTTGGAAAGGAGATATAGAATCTGAATTTGGAAAAGATTTAATGAATTGCAACCAGGCAGGAAAAGTCGCATTCGTAATAACAAGAGTTATGATGGACCAAAAATCAGGAAGAGAAGTTTCTGCAGGACGATTGTATAGCGGAACAATAAAAGAAGGAATGCAAGTTTATCTTAACAACGCAAAACAAACTCAAAGAGTTGCTCAAGTTTTAATGTATCAAGGAATAAAAACAGAAATTTTCCCACAAGTATCAGCAGGAAACGTATTTGCACTTATGGGCGTTTCTGGAAGTGCAGGAGAAACTATAACAGATGCTCCAGAACAGCCATTCGAAGAATTAAAACACATATTTGACCCAGTTATTACTAAATCAATTTCTCCATTAAAACCACAAGACCTTTCAAAACTTGTTGAAGTATTGAAAAAAGTAGCAAAAGAAGACCCTTCAGTAAAAATAGAAATTCATGAAGAAACTGGAGAAACTTTGATGCATGGAATGGGAGAACTCCACCTTGAAATCATCGAGAACAGAATAAAGACTGAGAAAAATGTTGAAGTAAAAACAGGTCCTCCAATAGTTGTTTATAGGGAAACAGTTGGAAAGAAAACTCCAGAAGCAATGGAAGGAAAATCTCCAAACAAACACAACAAATTATACTTTATATTAGAGCCACTAGAACCTCACTTTAGAGAATTGATAAAGAATGGAGAAATTTCTGAAGGAAGAATCAAAAAGAAAGACCTTGCAATGAGAGATACTCTTGTTGACATAGGATACGACAGCGATACTGCATTCATGATAAAAGATATATACCATGGAAACGTTTTCATAGATGAAACGAGAGGAAATATTCAACTTAGCGAATCAATACAATTAGTGCTAGATGGATTTGAACAAGTGATGGATGCAGGACCATTAGCGAGAGAACCATGCTTTGGATTGAAAATAAGATTAATAGATGCAAAGCTTCACGAGGATGCAATACATCGCGGACCTGCACAAATGTATCCTACAGTGCGTGAGGGAATAAAACTTGCAATGATGAATGCAGGACCAATTATGTTTGAACCAATACAAACGCACTTATTGGAAGGACCATTGGAAAGTATGGGAGAAATGAGCAAATTGGTAATGAATAAAAGAGGAAGTATAATAGAAACATCTCAAGAAGGAAGTCAATGCTCAATTAAAGCGAAACTTCCAGTTGCAGAAATGATAGGATGGAGTTCTGATTATAGGTCAGCAACAGGTGGAAGAGGAGACACATCACTTGTAGACCAAACATTCGAAAAAGTTCCTTCTGAATTGCAAGAAAGAGTAGTGAGTCAATTAAGAATCAGAAAGAAATTAACTGAAGGACAAGTGGGTGCGTGAGTAGTCTGTGGTTGGTGATTGAATATTTTTTTTTGGAATATATTTGCTGAGAAAACTTTTCTTTTCCGCTTGCCAGAAATTTGTGCTTGATGTTTTTCCAGTTGTCTTTGCAAGCGGGAATTTTAGAAGCTCTGCGAGCTTGAATAATTAATTTTAGTGAATTTTCGGTGCTAAGCAAATTTAATATTTCTCTGGTTTTTTGATTAAACTTTTTTTCTAAAAAAGTTTAGAATTTAAAAATCATTCTTATTCGCCCATTCATTTAACTTTTTAATATCTTCCTCAGTAAGTTTACCTTTTATTCCTCTCTCAGGAGTTATTCTTACTTTCTTTATTCTCGTTTTTCTTTTTAATTTTTGATATTTCTCATCTATTTCTTGAACGATGGGATAGTTTAGAATTATGTATCTGTCCAGCTCACCATCTTCTTCAATGTAAGGACAGCAAGCTTCTTTAGTGTTGTTTAAAATATAAAGTGCAAAAGGAACTTGATAAGCGGAAGAATAATCCAAATAAACCACATCAAAAACATCTTCTTGTTCAATTAATTTACCTTCAACTTCAAAGTCTTTAATCAATTTTGCTTTCAAACCAGATTGTTTTAAACTTAAGTAAGTTGTATTATCTTGCTTTCCTATATTGTTAAAATATCCTTTTTTATCTATCTCTAAGAAATATTCTTTTTTTCCACTCTCTCTTATTTTCAATCCTACTGGAATTTCAATTCTTTTTTCCCTGCTGAAGAAATAAGGTTTGTATGAAAAAACAGCTATCGCCTGCCCTTTTTTAAACTCTATTGGAAGCACAGAATATTCTTTATACCCTCCTTCAAAAGGGTCTTTTTGTTTAGTAACTATAGTTCCTTTAACTAAATCTTCTAAAGAAAGTTCTACATCATCACTTCTGAACTTTTTTAAAAAATCAAATACGAAATCAAACATATTTTGTAAATTAGTAATTGGACTTTTTAAAGTTTCTGACAAAAAAAGGTTTGAATGATAACTTTTTTAAATAACTGCTCTTTTTCTTAAATCATGAAAATAAATGTTGGCTCAACAAATGAAACAAAATTACGGGCAGTTAAAGAAGTTGTAAAACTTTATGATTTTTTATCTGGCGCAAATATTATTTCTGTAAAAGTTCTTTCAGGAGTTTCCGACCAACCAAAATCTTTAGATGAAACTGTACTTGGAGCGATGAATCGAGCAAGAAGAGCATTTAAAGACTGCGATTATAGCGTAGGTTTAGAGTCTGGACTTATGTACGTTCCTTACACTAAAGCAGGATATATGGACGTAGGAGTTTGTGTGATTTACGACGGCAAAGATTTTTACACAGGACTTACTCCAGCATTCGAACCGTCAAGAGATGTTGTACGATATGTTATTTGCAATAATTTAGACTTAAGTCAAGCAGCTTACAAAGCAGGATTGACAACGGATGAAAAAATTGGGGCAACTGAAGGATTGTCATCTATTTTAACAAAAGGAAGAATTCCTAGAATAGAACAATTAAAACCAGCAATAATCTATGCAATGATTGGAGTTGAAAGAGCGAGGGAGAGGAAATGAGCTGTTTAATTGAGTTTTTTTGCGGGTTAAGAATGGGTTGGTTTTGATTTTGGCCGTTAAGTTAATAAAGTTAAATAATATATTTGCTGTTATTGAGGTGTTTTTATGACTAAAACAAAAGAATTAAAGAGAAATGAATTACGAAGAAGAATTTGTGTTGCCGCAAGACGAGTTGGACTTGCAGATATTGTAATAAGAGAATGGGATTCTGGATTAATTGGTTCTTGGTTTACAGATGGTGTTGTTAGAGAGCACAAAAAGGATCATGGAGAAAATCATTATAGAATGGACGAGAAAGTAGATATAGGATATCTTGAGCGAGATCACCAAACTGGAGAATACACAAGAACATCCTTCAGAATTAACCCTTTAGCATTTACTCC
Source organism: uncultured Methanosarcinales archaeon (assembly GCA_964360565.1). Classification (GTDB taxonomy): domain Archaea; phylum Nanobdellota; class Nanobdellia; order Woesearchaeales; family ARS49; genus CAYHXI01. The sequence goes on from CAYHXI010000019.1 coordinate 15,017, forward strand.
TGAAAAAAGTCAGGATTTTGTAAAAGAATTAGAAGCAGAAGGATTAATTGTTCATGAATTTGCTCCTTGGGGAATGATTTTTCCAAATCCAGAAAGACAAAGAAAATTGGAAGAAAGAAATAAAACTGCACTGTATCGATAATCTATCTGTTGTTTAGCTAGTTTGTCAAAATTTACTCACTAATGATTTCAGATATTCTAAAGTATTTGAATCATAAGTTTTTTGTTATCACACATACGCCATCATTTTGATTGTTTTGGATTTTACTTTGAATTTGTTAAATAATTCCTGTAATTCTTTCTTGGCTTCTTCAGGAAGTATTGTGACTCCTTTTCCTATTTTGTTCCCTCCATATTTTTGCAAAAGTCCAAAATATTGTCTTTTGCCCTGCTTATATCCAAACATTTTTTTATTAAAAAATACTCTTTTAGAGTTAGGCTTAATTCCTTCCCAACTGCTTATCATTACATTTTTAGCCTCGGGAATCGCGCTGAATTTGCCGTATAAAAGTATTCCATTTGCTATTATGCTGTTTTTGAGTTCTTTCCACTCTTCAAAAGTTCCTGAGAGTGCATTAAATTCGTTATCCACATCAAGAAGAGACCAGTATTGTTTAAATCTGGCAGATTCAAAAAAATCAGATTTTAATTTGTTTAGTTCTTCTTGGATTTTATTGTCGGGTGTAAATAATTCAAAAAATATGTCTATGTCGCTTTCCTTAGATGCCTCTCCTCTAGCTGTGCTTCCAAAAAGAATTATGTTCTTAATATTTTTTAAATCAGAAATATTCTTAATAAGAAATGATGTAAAATCCTCTGCATAGCTAAGCAATAGTTTGTTAATGTTCATCTATTCCTGCCTCCTTAAATATATTTCTCAGAATGTTGAATTCTTTGAGAACTTCTTGAATAATCTCTAATTTTTGGCTTTTCCCATAGCATAAAATATTTCTTTTGTTTTCTATGCTGCACATAAGCGTTAAAATTTCTTTTTTGTTATGAAACTCAAAATTAAGTTTTTCTTTTACTTTTCTTTCTGAATTAAACCAGTCGTGCTTCACTATGAAACCCGGGTCGATTAAGTTGTGTTTGTGAAGAAGAAGTTCTAACATGTCGACTGCAGCTGCAGAAGTGTTAAATCCAATATTTCTCTGTCTCTCCAAAACTCCTTTTTCTATGCATTCTTCCAAGACTTTCAGGCTTTCTAAAAGACGTTCTTTGTGGCTTTCAGGTTTCATTATGATGTTCAAGTGAAACCAGTATATAAATTTTTTGGTTTCAAATGAACCATCAGAATGGTTTCAAATGAACCTATGCTTTTATGTAAATAATTGTGATAATTATGCATTTTATTATTTTATAGATTCAAATGTAAGGGTAATATTTTGACTCTTTTTTTCAAATTTACTACAAAGCGTTAAATTTTAGGTGACTACAAAAAACGTCACTTGTAGACACTTGAATGTGAATTTTAGAAATTGTAGTCACCTAAGAACTAAATTATCCTCTTTCCATCAACTTCTATGTGAATAACATTAACTGGGCAGACTTCTGCAGCTTCTTTGT
>CAYHXI010000020.1:0-16279 GCA_964360565.1 uncultured Methanosarcinales archaeon
ATCTAACGTAATTATCATCTGCTTTATCGCTCAGAGTGATGCTGTTTTTGATTATTTCTGTTAATGTCATTCCCTCTCCACCAACTCTTTCAAATCATTAATTGTTCTTAAAGATTTTAATTTCTGCCATAAGTCGGGGTCAGAATGATGTGCTATGGCCAAATATTTAGAAACTTGTTGTATTGCTGACTCTGTGGCAGAATCCAAAGTTCTATCAAATTCATCAGTACTTTTATGGTTATCGAGTTTTTCTTCTAATTCTTCAATTAAATTTATTGCTTTAGACTTTGCATTCTCATCCTGAGAATAGGAAACACGTTGATGGGATAAATAAAAACAGAATTCCGAAGTTGTTGCGATACATTCTTCTAAAAGCAGGTCGAAATAATATTTTTTTATAGGTACTAGGAATAAAATTTTATCTTGAAGTTTTTCAAATGAAGTCATATTTTCTTTTCTATACCTATGAACTAATTCATGAAGAAGTATTTGCGCGATGAGTGGTTTATCTATTGGTGCATTGCACCTTAACTTATCAGGCATTCCAATGACATCATATTTCAAAGAGTATTTGGGTACCCCTTGAATGAAATATTCATTAAGAGTTGCTTTCGCACCTCTAGAAAGTTTGTTGGGTTTTGTTAAATCTTTCGGACCGTAAACAACTCCTTCCAACTCAGGCATTTCCTCTCCGAAAAATCTCTCGTAAAAAGGTTTGACAATTGGCAATACTTCACGCCAATCTGTTACTGTGTTTTCGAGAGTCAAGGCCATTCTCCCTCCACTAACTCTTTTAAATCATCGAGAGTTCTTAGTTGTTTTAGTTTAGACCATAAGTTAGGGTCGTTTTCATATTTTGTGGCAAGATATTTGCCGATGAAAAGCGCTCTTGCAGTTAGTTGCCCTGGTAGTCTTTTATAATGAAAACCATATATTTCTGTGAATTCTATGTCTGAACATGCTATATCTAAGGAAGTATATCTAATACTCTTAGTTGTTGAACCATCTAGTCTTTTGCAATCAAGTATTACATCCTCTTCGGAAAACAAGAATTCAACAGTTTTTGCAATACATTCATGCAAAAAAAGATTAAGACTGTGTTTTTTTCTATAATGTGCTCTTAAAAATGGAATTCTTGTTACTGTTTTTTTAGCATAAGTCATGCCAATTCCAGTTGCCTCTTCATATTTCTTATGAGCTAATTCGTGAACAAAAGTTTTCGGAACATTTTCAATAGGTATGTTTGAATTAATACAAATATCTCCTGATTCGAGATTGAGTTGTCCTCCAGTTTCTTCATCAAGAGGCATTACGTAAAGAGTTATATCTCCCCACTGCATCTCCTCTCCAAAGAATCTTTCGTAAAAAGGTTTGACAATTGGCAATACTTCACGCCAATCTGTTACTGTGTTTTCGAGAGAGGGAGTCATTTTCAAAACGCCTCGTCGAAATCTTCTTGAGTTACTTCGCCAGATAAAAGCTTCATTGTAAGGTCAAATTGTTTCTTAGATTTTTTTAATATTTTCAATAATTTCTCAGAGTCATCAGTATTTAGTGCTTGTATGAAAGTTCTTCTAGCATTTAAATCTGCAAAGTAAAGATTTGCAAGAAGGTCTAACTCTTCTTCAGGAGATTGATAAATTTGAGATGGTTCTGGAGGATTCTCATTAATGTCTAACTTTAATTGAGCCATAAAATCCTCTCCATTTTTTCTCATTTCTGCAGCACAATCTTCTAACGAATGTGGACGGATAACTTTCTCTAAAGGAAAATAAGCTTTTCTAACTGGAGCAAATACTCCGACTTGCATAGCTTGAAGTTGAGACTTGCAATCAGGACATTTGTAAGGGTCAAAAATCACATAACCAATATGTCTTGCACTATCTTTTCTTAATTCTAATAATCTTTCTTGACTTGACGGTCTTTCTAATTTCCAAACATACTGCCAGAGTTCTTTGGTCATTTTCTTACATTCCTCCATATCTTCTAATATTAAGAATTGCAGTGATAGCAAAATCATCTAAATCATAATTTACAATTTTACCATTGTCTACAAATGTATCTTCATCTAGCTGTGTAATTACATGTCCCCCAGTTGTTATTCTTTCCAGAGTTCCGTCTTCTTTTTTTATCATTTTTCCGTCTGTGAATACTATGCGTGGAGGAGTAAAGGATATATTCTCTTCTGGATTTACAAAAGTTAAATTTCCCAATCTATGTTCTTCTTCAATTATTTTTTGGATTTCAGGAGCTCTGCAACCATATCTCTTCCTCATTTGTTCTAAATTTTCTTCATTCAAAGAAACCATGCTGCTTCTTCCAAGATATGCTCCTCGAGTTAAAGTTCTAACTGCTTTAGTTTGAGTTCCCGAACAGAGATTTTTTCCAGAAAAATATTGATGAAGTCTTCCAGAGTTCTCTAAAACTCTATTTGCAGTTAATTTATCTCCCAAATAAATCAACAAATTAGCTAAAGAATCATAGAAACAGCCATTGCCATATACTAATTTTGTTGGAGAGAATGTAGTGGTCATTTTTTTGTCATCTCCACTAGATTTCTTTTTCATCTTTTCCCAAAGTTTTTTTAGAGAATCTAATAAATCTTCTTCAGGTTCGGGAGCATCATTTTGTGAAGGAGTCTTTGGTTTTTTAGGAATAATTATGCAACAGTCAGTATTGGGATTATAATTATTAAAGAATTTTTCAGGAATAGTCATAGTATATTCAAATTTAGGTTTTTCTAGATTTATGAAAGAGTCTTGAAGATCCATTACCAAAGAATAATTTAATTTTGTTTTAGCAAGATCTGAGGGAGAAATAATTGGATTGTGTTCTATTGAGCCTGAATTCTCTAAATCTTCAGAATTATCTCCGATTTGATAAATTATTTTTTCAGACGTATAATCCTGATTTGTGATATGCTTTTCTTTAATTTTCTCAAGCATCATTTTGTCGAAAATTTTTTGATGTTGTGAAGGGATAATATATGTTAACCCGCCAAGCATTTTTAAACTTTCCATGTTTGTATTTTTCGAAAATATTAAAGAATCATTATAACTTCCATAGTACTCAAGAAGGAACTTATCCTTAAGTTTATGACTGCTAAATTCCACTAAATCAGCTGGTCTTTCAGTCAATAATTCTTTTGCTTCCAAAACTTTTCTTAATTGTTCTTCAGAGCCAGAATAGGTTCTGGCAAAATCATTAACTAAAAATGTTTTCAAAAATTCTTGCTCTTCAGTACTCATTTGATGTAGTTTTGATTTAACTCTGTGCTCCAGGTATCTTAATGCTTCACCAACTTCTTTATTTTCATCCAGAGTAGTTCTTAAGTTTCTTCTAATACTCATAGCTTTTTTAGTATTGATTCCTCCTGCAGTAAAATATTCAACTGCGAAAGCTACGTCAGATTGATTGATTAAGTTTCCTCCAATATCTAAATCTTTGGATGATGCTAATAATCTTGTAACTGTTTTTATTGCTTTCTTTACAGTTTCTTCACTTTTATCTCTTAATTTAGCATCTAACAAACCATTTTCTAGTACAGTTTTAAAACCGCAATTTTCTAAACATTCTGCTATGTATTGTTGTCTCAGAGTTTTTCTTTCTTGGCCTGCAAAATGTCCTTCTTGATATTTTAAATCGAAAAAACTTCCTGATCCATCAACCATTGCACTTAAATCTGCAGAGTGACAGCCTAATTGCAAATGAGCATTAATATAATCCCCAATTGAAATAACTTTAATACTTTCATGGCCAGGTTTAAATGGAGCAATTCTAGTATATTCTTCAACTAATTCAGATAAACATCTGTTTCTCTGAGAATCATTATCTAAATCGACTACTTTAATTTCTGCTCCTTGTAAATTCTTACTTGTAACTGCACCATTTGCATCTTTAATATCAAACATAGTATCTATAGTTTTCTGATGCAAATATCTGATGAAGTCATGCAAAGTGTTGACATTCTCAACAACAAATCCTGATTTTGTAGGGTCTTGCATCGGCTTGCTTATGTTTTCAACCGCATTAAACAGAGCTTCAGAATTTTCTTTCATTAAACTAGATTCTTGATATCCAAATTTTTTAGCATAATTAAGATTTACAACAGATGTTTTTCCTTTAGCTTTAATCTGTGTAAGTTTTTGTTTTAGAGCAGAAGTTTCTTCTAAACTAGAATCTGCAACTCTTGAATACTGGTCTATCATTCCATCAACGTAATTTACAGTTTCTAAGAAAGCACATTCAATATCTGCTCTTCTATCTTCAAGACCTAATCTTATACTGGCTAATCTATTCAAAGCTTCAAAATTATATCTAATTACTTCTCTGAAATTATGAAATTTTTCGTTTTTGAATGTCATTCTAAACCATCTCCCCAGTTTCGCCGATATCAGATGAACTGATGAAGTCTTCATCTATTTGTTCTGTTGAGAGTTGTTCTGAATTAGTTTCTGGAACTGTTTGTTCAGAATCTTGCTTTCCCAGCTCAGCTGCTTTTTCGCTTGCGATTCTTTTAGCGAATTTATGAGCGATATGCAAAGGCTCAGGAAGTTTGTGAGGGGGAATTACACACATCTTAGTAATCTTAGCTGCAGTATCTATTGATAATTTATTTCCTGGAGAAACATAAGATGGATTAGCATGCTCTTTAGTTTTAACTAAAAGCCCTCTGAATTCATTTAGAACAAATACTTTGTCTTCTTTAACTTCTCCTGCAAGAATGTTTTTTGCCACTCCAATTGTCGGCTTATTTAATTCAACTCCAACATAAGTTGCAAGACCGCATTTCAACGGATGTAGAATTCCATGCCCATCAACCATGATAACATCAGGCTCTGATTGCAATTCGTAATACGTCTGTAAAATCGCAGGACCCTCTCTAAATGCTAAATAGCCAGGGATATACTGCATAGGAGTATTTGTAATAGTGAATTTTTTTTCTATAACTTTAAAGTCAGGTAAAGAAAGCACAACTGCAACACAAACTACTTTGTCTCCGAAAAAGGCTAAATCAAAGCCAGCGATTTTTTTAATGCCATCTAATGAAATCTCATCCTTAGTCCTTGCCTCTTTTGCCACTATTCTTTGAATATTCCTTAGTTTTCTTGTGTCAATCCTCATTTTTGTACACTCCCTCCAACACCAGTTTTTAATTAAAAAATGGGAAATTTAAACAAAATATCTTACTTTTTCACCAACTTTTGGTGGTTTTTCTGCACTATACTCTACCCTAACTTTACCAGATTTATCTTTAGTAGTTACAACAAATACAGGTTTAGAATACTTTTTTACATCTGAATTAGGCATCAACATCCATTTCCCAAACAAGCCACGATAGCAACCGGTAAATCCAACATCTATAACTTCACAATCAATAACCTTTATTTCAAGCATATTCAAAAATTTTGATTCAACCATTTTCTTTCCTCCAAAACGCCTCTTTGGACGTTTCTAGACCATAGTATGCTCTGAAGTATATAAATGTTTCTATTTTGTGATTACTGAAGAGTAAGTAATGATGGTTTGCCAACAAAAAACATACTAATTGGCAATTAGTACTGTTCTTATATTAGTGCTAATTGGCAGTTAGTATGTATCTCCTAGCAACAGCAACATTTATATAAGACAGGACATATACGTATCCTGAAATGCTCAATCAACACTTGGCAGAGAGAATGCTGAAGAAAGAAAATTCAATAGTCCCAACATTATTCAAACCAGTTCAATTTAGAGTTATTAAAAAAATAGCTCAAGGAGAAAAACTAAACGATAATGAAAAAAGATATTTAAGAGGAAAGATAAAAAAGAAACTCCAAGCGCTCAACGAATTAACAAGAGAAGAATCTCATGATGAATTTACAGTTTTACTAAACAATATCAACTCTTACTACATCACAGGTCTGGAAGCTTTAAAACATAATGGATATGGCTGGTATTACAACCCTAAATTTGTCGAAGTTATTAACACTAAAATAGAAGGACATATTACTTTTGGTGGAATAACCATTAAATTTGTTAGACTAAAATCAATAGCCAACAGCAAAATATTGATAGACCAAGAAACAAGACTGAAATACGCTACAAACGAACAAATCATAAAAGACACAAAATTTACAAAAAATGAATACACAAAATCAGTTTGGACACAAATGTTTAAAAGGTATGGGAAGATTTTTGCTGAAGGAAGAAGAGAAGTAGAAGAAAAGATAGACTATTCAAAATATGGAGTTTAAATGAAAATACTAGAAATATTAGAAGAATTTCTTAAGGAAGTGGAAAAAGACAACCCCTTCAATTTAGTTCTAAAAGGAGGCACAGCACTATCACTGTATCACTTAAATCACCACCGCGAATCAGAAGACTTAGACTTTGATACTGAAAAACATTTCTTGAAAGATTTCAAAAGAATAGAAGAATATCTATCAAACATACTGGACAAATTAAAGCAAAAAGGAATAATTGTTGAATACAAAATAACAAAGTCAGGATTTGCAGCAACAGAAAGATATCACATAAAAATAGAGCTGAAAACTCATAAAACATATTCCACAAAAATAGATATAGAATTCCTAGATTTGCCAAAAAACTTAATAAAAAGTGGAAAACTAAACCTGTACTCTAAGGAAAGAATGTTCATAACAAAACTAGTAACATTCATAAGTAGAAAAGAATTCAAAGATTTGTATGATGTCTCACATTTGGCTGAAAAAATAGAACTATCTCAATTCAAAGAGAAAAAAAACATTATACAGCTTATTCAAGACTCAATTCAAACCATACAACAGGAAGATATACAAAAGATGTTTAAATTAGCATTCAGAAATATAGATTTGAAGTTCAAAAATCTTAAAGAACCGCACTTAAGAAAATTTACCGAAGAAACAATAAATAAATTAAGGATAATAATCAACAAAATAAACAGAGCATAAAATGCCCAAACTACAATTTTACTTATATGATATAAACTACAAAATAGTTGGCGGGAAGCCAGTGATTTACTTATTTGGAACTACTTTAGACGGCCAGCAAGTATGTATAAAAGATGATTCATTTGCTCCTTATTTCTATGTGGAAGAAAAAGAAGGATTAAAAGAAAAAATAGAAAAATTAAAAGTAGAAGAAGAAAATGAAACGTTCTATGTAACAAATATCGAGCAAGAAAACAAGAAACTACTAGAAAAAGAAATCGCTCTGCTAAAAATATTTGTCAACGTACCAAAAGCAGTAAATGCAATTAGAGAAATTATTAAAGCATGGGATATAGATGAGTTTGAAAAACCATCAAAAAATAGTCAAACTCATCATAAGAGTGCTTTGAATACAGATGCTAAACAAGGTTATTCAAATCCCTCAGGAATAAAAATTTTCGAATACGATATTTCATTCACTCGCAGATACATCATAGACAAAAATCTGCTTCCAATGAATCTAGTTCAAGCAGAATGCGAGAAAATAATAGAACAATCAAGAGTGCCAGTTTACAGCGGCAAAAAAATAGAGCAGTTTAACGAAGATCAATCTCCCAATCCAAAAATTCTTTCATTCGACATAGAGACATATTCTCAAAAAAACAAACGCATAGATCCTGAGAATCAATCGATATTAATGCTCGCAGTTTATGGACAAAACTTGAAAAAAGTCATAACTTGGAAATCTTTCAAAACAAATGATGAAACAATCGAATTCGTCAAAAGCGAATCTGAAGTTATAGAAAGATTCAAAGAAATAATTTCAGATTACAAGCCCGACATCATCACAGGATATTTCTCAGACGGATTCGACTTTCCTTTTATAAAAACAAGAGCAAAAAAATACAAAACAAAATTAGATTTAGGACTCGATTTTTCAGAATTACATATTGAAGGTAAAAAAATCCAGACTGCAGAAATCACAGGAATAGTACATGTCGACATCTTCAAATTTATAAAAAAAATAATGGGCAGAAGCATGGAAACAGATGTATTCACATTAGATGCAGTTTCAAATGAAATTCTAGGAGAGCACAAACACGAAGTTGAAATAGGCGAATTAACTTCTGCATGGGACAACTCAGATGCAGAAAGTTTGAACAAATTCATAAAATACAACCTTCACGACGCAGAATTAGTTTTTAATTTGTGCACAAAACTTCTGCCAAACATAATCGAGTTGGTTAAAATAGTTGGACTGCCTTTATTTGATATTCCTCGACTTTCATTCTCCCAATTAGTAGAATGGTATGTAATCAGGCAAGCAAAACAAGCGAATGAATTAATACCTAACAAACCAGATCATAGAGAGCAAGAGATTAGATTTAAGAAAAGAATCCATGGAGCATTTGTATACGAACCAACCCCAGGATTTTATGAAAATATCGCGGTTTTCGACTACAGAAGCTTGTATCCTTCTATAATTGCATCTCACAATATCTCTCCGGGAACTTTCCGCTGCGAATGCTGTGCAGACAAAAAAGCAGTTCCTTATGAAGAAGCACGCTATTGGTTTTGCCAAAATAAAAAAGGATTTGTCTCAAGAATAATTGAAGACTTGATAACAAGAAGAGCAAGAATAAAAGAGATGTTGAAGAAACAGAAGAATCCTCTCCTCAGCGCGAGAAGCGACGCACTAAAGTTATTGGCAAATTCTTTTTACGGCTATCTGGGATTTTCTGCAGCAAGATGGTACTTTATTGAGGGAGCAGAATCAACAACCGCATTTGGAAGACACTACATAAAAAAAGTAATTTCAAAAGCAGAAGAGCAGGGATTTAAGGTGCTTTACAGCGATAGTTTGCCACACGATAGAATGATTTTTGTTAAAACTCCTAAAGGAGATATAAAATTAAAGAAAATTGGAGAATTGTATGAAAATTTTAAAGAAGGGTATAAAACATTATCATATGATACTGGAGGAAATGTCACATTCAAGAACATATTGCAAGTGATAAGACATGAATTAGGAAAAGAAAACAAACTTCTCAAAATAAATACAAAGTATGGAACAACAATAGTTACAAATCAACATTCAGTTTATAGTTATACTGATGGAATGAAACTTACAAAAGGAGAAGATTTGAAAAAAGGAGATTATTTGATTTCTTTAACAAAACCTGAATTAAGCATAAAATATTTCGAAGGAACTATTTTTGATATTGCCGAAATGAAATTAAGAGAGTATTCAGATAAATTATTTTTATACAAAGATGATAATAAATTTCCGCCTAAAAAAGGAAAATGCCCATATTGTGGAAAAACTGTTTACTTATCTACTCATGTTAACTTGCAACACAAAGAGAGAAAATGCAAATTAAACAAAAATTCAAAATTCAAATTTGTAGGAGCAGATACTGCATTAGTTGGAAAAATTCCTAGATATTGGAAATTAGATGAAGAACTTGCTTGGCTGATGGGATTTTATTGTGCAGAAGGGTCTGTATCTGAATCAAATACCAAAACAGGAATTAAACATTTGTTGTCTTTCGGAGGCCAGGACATTAACTTAATAAAAAAGGTAAAAAAAATAATTGATAATAGAATTGGTGCAAATCTCAAAATAATAGAAAATTTTGATAAAAGAATAAATAAAAAAATGTATTATTATAGACTGCAAAGAGTGCCTATAGTACCTTTGTTCAAGTATGGTTTTGACTGCGGCAAAGGAAGCGAATTCAAAAGAGTTCCATTCTTTATTTTTAATGCAGAAGAAAAATTGAAAAAAGCATTCATAAAAGGATACTTAGATGGAGATGGACAGAAAGAAAAAGATAAAAGATACTTGACTAAATTCATACGTTTTAGCACTAAGAGCAAAGAACTGGCAATAGGACTTCAATTTTTATTAAAATCTTTAGATCTAGGAAAAAATCATTTTGGAAAAGAGATTAAGCATGTTAGCTGGAGCTACAGAAAAGATAAACCTAAAATTTGCACCCTAAGAGTTCAATCTGCAAAGAAAAGCGAAAATAACTTTTGTTTAGCAGAAATAAGAAAAATAGAACAAGTACCAAATGAAAAATATGTTTATGATTTAGAGGTTAAAAACAGTCATAATTTTGTTGATGCGGAGGGAATGATATTGGTGCATAATACTGACAGTGTTTTTCTCCTCCTTGACAAAAAAACAAAAAACGATGCAATTAAATTTGTAGAGCAAGTTAATTTAGACCTTCCAGGAATCATGGAATTGGATTATGAAAACTATTATCCTGCAGGAATATTTGTAAGTACAAAAGCAAAAGAAATGGGAGCGAAAAAGAAATACGCACTAATTGATGAGAAAAACAATTTGAAAATTAGAGGATTTGAAACAGTTAGAAGAAACTGGAGCTTTATCGCAAAAGAAGTTCAAAAAGAAGTGCTTAAAATAATTTTGAAAGATAAAGACGCCAAAAAAGCTGCAGAGTATGTTAAAAAAATGATTGGCGATTTAAGAGCGAATAAAATCCCCACAGATAAAATGGTTATTTTTACTCAGCTTCAGAAAGAAATCTCAGAGTATGCCAGCGCGGGCCCTCATGTTGCAGCTGCACAACGAATGAAAGACAAAGGAATCGACGTTGGACCTGGAAGCATGATAAAATTCGTAATAATAAAAGGAGATGGAATAAAAAAATCAACATCTAGAATAAGAGATAGAGTACGACTACTTGAGGAAATATCTCAAAAAGACTACGACTCAGAGTATTACATTGAAAATCAAATACTGCCTTCAGTAGAAAGAATATTCGCCGTGTTCAGCATAGATATACTGAAGTTTGTTGAAAAACAAGGACAGAGCACATTGGGAGGGTGGTGAGGTGGTTTGAAATTTTCTAGAATGGCCTATTCAATTTCTTTTAGAATGGAATATATTCTCTAATGCCTCTTTTTTTAATAGATTGCCAGCACATACGCTCAAGACAACCAAATTTCTTCTCATGTATTTTACCAAAAGCATAATTTATAGCTTCTGCAACATCTGGATTGGGTGCAATATCTAATTCCTTAAAGCAGTTACTGAGCTGATTATACAATTCAAGTTGTACACAATATTTTTCCATAATTCCATAAATTCCTCTAAAATATTCTGCAGCCAATTGAGGCTTACTAGTTACATCTTTTAATTCAACTACATTAGGCAGTACAATATTTTTATCTATCAAAGGGTTTCCCTGCTGAAAATTACTATCCTTTTTTAGTTCATCAAGTTCCTCAAGGATGAACTTCAAAGTTTTTCTATCGTCTGGAGATAATCTTCCGTTAAAAAAATTCATCTCTGTGTGTTCATCTTCTAAAGAACGCACCAGATAATTATTTCTAAACCAATAATAGCTCGATAGTTTCACTGCCATGAAACAAAATCACAGTCTAATATTTATAAACATTACTTTATTTTTGAGAATTTATGGCTTGAGACATGTTGATTAATTCCTCATTCTTAACCAGTAAAACTTTCTTATCTCCAACTATTTCCAAAGAATTAAACTTTTCTCTCGCTTGGCGTTGAGTCATTTTGAGAACTCGTGCGCAAGATTCGATGAATGAGTTTTTGATTGTTTTGTCGCGTTGGTCGAAGAATTCTCGGAAGAAAAGTTCTGTTTGATTAAGAGAGTCTTTGTTCTTCGGCTTTATTTTTATTATTGCAGTTCCAGTTTTTGGTGGAGGAACAAAGTCTTGCTTAGATAACCTCTCAACAAATTCAACTTGAAAATAGCTTTTAGATAGAATAGAAACTCTGGTTTTCTCTACACTAATTAATTCATTCGCAAAATTTTCTCCCACAATTAAAACAACGCAGTCGAAAATTCTTTTAGATAAATAATACATCAATGGCTCAAGAATGTTAAAAGGCGGATTTGCAACTATTTTATTCCAAGGAGGAATTTTAACTTCTAAGAAATCTCCCTCAATAATTTGAAGATTTTCTTTTTTAATTAACTTGAGAGTTTCTACACATTTAACATCTTTCTCAACCGCAACAACAAATTTTGCTTTCGTGCACAATTCTTTTGTTATATTTCCTTCTCCAGCTCCAATTTCAAGAACTAAGTCTTCGTCATTTATTTGCGCAGAGTCTATTAATCTTTTAATTACTTCTTTGTTGATTAGTGTGTGGTGTTCTAATGATTGAATCATGACTGCTCATTTGCTGAAAAGATTTATAAAATAGCAGGTATTTAGTAATTTTATGCAAAAAAGTGAAGATGGAAAATCAACAAATGTTGAAGATAAGAACATAGACCCTTGGGGCTCAAAAGATTTGAAGATTGATGATAAACTTATCAAAGAATTTGGTTTGAAAAAGTTTGATAGCAACAGCATTAATTTTAAACATTATCTCTTGGAAAGAAACATAATTCTAGCTCACAGAGATTTTGAAAGCATACTGGAAGCCATAAAATTAAAAAAACAATTCATACAATTAACTGGAATAGCCTCGTCAGGGCCTTTGCACTTAGGTCATAAGCTAGATATTGATGTCTATTTATTATTCCGTGCTTTAGGCGCAAAAAGTTTTTTTGTTGTTTCAGATATAGATGCATATGTTTCAAGACCCGACTCGAAAGTTCCTAGTCTTCAGAGAGCAAAAGAATATGCTGTTGAACTAATCGCACATATATTGGCGTTAGGAGTGCCGAAGGAAGAAATTTATATTCAAGGTAGGAAAGAGCCTCGTTATTATGAATTTGCCTTTGAAATTTCAAAGAAGATTACTGAAAATGAATTTAAGGCAGTTTATGGACATCTGAATATAGGAAAAATCGCTGCTAATTTACTTCAGTATTCAGATATTCTTCATTTGCAACTACCTGAATATTTTGGTCCTACACCCACTTTAACAGGAATAGGCTTTGAACAAGATCCACATGCTAGACTTTGTAGAGACTTGGCAAGAAAATTACCCTATAATTTTAATTTACCTAGTTTTGTATACTTTTCTCATCAGTCTGGTTTGCAGGAAGGAAAGAAAATGAGCTCTTCTGAACCAGATACTGCGATATTTCTTTCAGACTCAAAATCTGAAATAAAAAGAAAAGTGAATAAAGCGTTTTCTGGAGGAAGAGATAATGTAGAAGAACATAGAAAATTTGGAGGAAATCCTGAAATAGATAAATCATACGAAATTCTTTTTTATCATAATAAAAATACGAAATTCATTAAACGAGTGTATGAAGAATATAAATCTGGAAAAATGCTAAGTGGAGAATTAAAAAAGATTTGTTCAGATTTCTTAATTGAATTATTATCAGAACATCAAGAAAAAGTAAAAGAATATGAAAAATATGCAAAAGAAATGGTTTTCGGAAAATAACAAAAAGTGGTTAAATAAAAAATTTGAAGTTTATTTAGATCCATCATATTACGAAAAAATACTTCCTAAATATAACTTTAATGGAAAATCTGATGAGGAGATATTAGAAGGATGGCTTAAAGATAAGATTAAAGAACAAGGTCATAAATTCAAATTAGGGTTGGAGCTCGGATGCGGATCTGGCAGAGGAACAAATATTCTGGCAAAATACTGTGAAAAGATAGTTGCGGTAGATTTAAATAAAAAAATGTTAGAGTTAGCCAAGAAAAGATTTGCTTCAAATAATAAAATAATATTTTATAACGAAGAAATGTTAGAATTTGTTGATAAAAATAAACAATTAATGAATGATGTGGATTTAGTGGTTTCTTTTTGGGCAATAAACTACAGTTTAAATGCAGAGTTCGCTTTTAGAGACCCACAAAAAAAGATATTTCAATCAAAAAATCCCGAATTGGCTTTAAGCAGAGGAATTAAAAAATTAGAATCCCTTTTTGATAACATCTCAGATGATTCTAAATTTATATTTTTTCACTATGATCCAGAATCTGAGGAACAGAAAATAGCTCATTATTGCTGGGAAAAAATAGTTCAATTTCCATTTGGAGAGAAATCTCCAAGTTTGTTGACACTCAGAAAATTTTTTGAAAATAGAAAAGATATTAATTCCTGTATTTGTAAAATCAATGGCCTTGTTGATTTAGGAAAAACAGATCGAGCTTTGGAAACATTTATGAATTTTCATTTACACACTTCATTCAACAATCATCAACTAGAAAAAGAAATCATTGAAATGATTGAAAAACATCTGAAGAAGTATGACCAGAAAAACATAAAGATGTGTGCAGGAACCATAATATTAAAAGGTGAAAAAATAAAATGTCAAAAAAATTAAATCCTTGGAAGATTCCTACATTAACGCCAGAACACTACAAATTTCTTAAAGAAACATATAAACTTAAAGACATTGATTTTTTATTAAGAGAAAATCCTAATTTTATAAAGAGAAATTTGTTAATCGGACAAGATAATTTTGACAAATGGATTGATGATGCGAAAGAAAATAAGAAAGTAGCACTAGTCAGCGGTTTTATGACTAGTGGATTCTTACACTTGGGAAGTTTAACAGTTATAAAGCAAATGGTATACTATCAAAAAGAATACAATGCACAAGTTATAATTCCTGTTGCGGATTTGGAAGCAATGTGTGTTAGAAAAACAAAATATTCAGATATAAAGAAGTTCATAATAGAATTTTTGGCTCATTTTTTTGCAGCAGGATTAGATGAAAAGAAGACACAAATTTATCTTCAAACTAGAAATATTGAAGTGTTGCGAGAAGCAGGACTTCTTACATCTAAAATAGATATACCTGCATTAAGTGAGATTTATGATAGAAAATTAACTTTATCTGAAGCATTTTCTTCTTTAGTGATGGTTGCAGACATATTAACTCCTCAACTAAAGGGTTATGAATCTACACTTGTAACATTAGGAATTGATGAAATTAGTCATTTCATGCTTACCAAAAAAATAATATCTTTATTAGGCAAAGAATTTTATTCACCAAGTATAACTTATAACAAAATGCTAACCGGATTGAATGGTTCAAAAATGGGGAAAAGTATTCCTGAAAATAGCATTCTGCTTACTGATACTCCTAAAATAGTAAAAAGTAAACTGTCTCAATTAAAAAGTAAAAATATTGATTTATTTCAGAACACTGCATTTAACATATTAGAATGGTATTCTGAAGATGATGACATACTAAATGAAATACTTGAACTGCATAAAAGAGATAAAATCAAAGCGTGTGCTCTTGCGGTTGATGAAGCAATAAAAGTAACTAATAAACTATTAAAAGAACATAACAAATATTATAAAAAATGTTTAGAAAAAGCAAAGAAAATCACAGATAATTTGCTTGGAATTAAAAATGAAAAATGAAACTATAACATATCGTGCATTAGAATTAAATAAAAATAGACAATTACAAATCGTAGAAAAAAAATTATCTACGTCTAAACCATATGCAAAAATGATTTATTGCGGCATCTGTGGAACGGATAAACATGCTATTTCAGGTTCATTAAAATTAAATTTACCACAAGTTTTAGGTCATGAAAATGTGGGAATTGTCAATGGAAAAAGAGTGACTTGGCCAACTATTCTGCCTTGTAAGAAATGCAAGAATTGTAAACAAGGAATGGAAAATATTTGTGAAAAAAATCAATTATTTGGAATAACAACAAAAAAACCTATGGCAGGAGGTCTTGCAGAATATACTCCTCTACCTCCAAACATAATATTGTTTGAAGTTCCTGAGGAGATAGATGATGATGTTGCAGTTTTAATAGAAACTATGGCCAGTACAAAAGCACTTAATAGAGTAGAGTTAAAGAATAAAAAAATATTGATAATTGGCTCAGGACCAATAGGCATGTTATCTGCAATTCATGCCAAATGCAAAGGTGCAAAGACCATAGGAATAACTGGCCATGTTGAACAAGTAAATTTGATAAAAGAAGTGATAGATGAATTTTATGAAAAAAACATACCTGTTGAAAAAATAAAAAGCGAATATGATATTGTACTTGATGCTGGAGGAAATGTCGGGTCTCTGGAATACTCTGTGGAAGCGGTAAAACCAAGAGGAACTATTATAGAAAGTGGTTGCATGATTAAAGATTTTAATTTTGATATTTCAAAAATAGTTCAGAAAGAATTAACTCTCATCACCCAATTAGGTTATGTTCCTGAAGATTTTAAATGGGCCATAGAATTAGTGAAAAAAAATCATTCTATTCTTAAAAAAGTAATAACGCATAAATTTAAATTAGATGAGCACGATAAAGCAGTTGAAGTCTTACTTAATAAAAAACATGGAAAAGTAATGTTTTCATTGAATTGACAATAAATTACAAAGTATAAAATAATTATTAATTGAAAATTTCATGTCAAAAAAATTAGTTGAACTCGATACCACCAGTCAGAGACTGGATGGCAT
>CAYHXI010000021.1:0-15972 GCA_964360565.1 uncultured Methanosarcinales archaeon
TCTGCTTCTTTTGCAAGTTTGTTGCAGTTAGCATTAGGTCTAGTATCTGTAACATATGCAACTCGTCTTCCTTTTATTATTTCGCTGACGTCATCCGGCTTTATTTTTTTGCCATTGAACTCTACTGTTTTACCGTCTTGTAAATCACCAATCAAAGGTCCCTCAGTTAAACCTAATTTTTTTGCAGAACTCATATTTATTTTTCTTCTATCTTTCTCAACAAAAGCGAAGCCTATGCAAGGAATACCGTGCTCCATTTTTGCACATTCAACATAGAAATCCTTTGTTTCACAAATAGTTCCACTTTCAACTTCAAAAAATTCCATATTAATCCTAAAATCAAAAACTAATCCTTGGCACATATTTTCAAAAAATCTTTTGCATCCTTTCGGAGCGTAAATTTCTAAATTTCCAGTGTATTCATTCGCTCCAAGAGTTTGTAAAACACCAAGCAAACCAAGAACGTGGTCGCCATGCCAATGAGTAATAAAAATTCTTGTCAATTTTGTAACTGTTATTCCTGCAATTTTAAGCTGCCTCTGAGTTCCCTCGCCGCAGTCAAACAGAAGACCTTCATTCTTGTAACTAAGAAAAACAGCAGAATGATTTCTTTCTTTTGTTGGAACCATCGCGGCAGTTCCTAAAAACACAACTTCCATACACAAAAGTTAACTTTAAATAGTATATAAAGATATCTTGCAGGATGGCAGATAAAGAACCAGTCAAAGCATTGTACGCAGACAACAGAGTTGTTACTGAAAACAGCAACGAAGCGAGAGATTTATTCAACCAAAGCAGATATGGAATTCTACTGAGCGATGGACGAGTGCAACTTTCATTTCTCGAAGCGCTTTATTTAGCAGAAAAAGGCAAACTAGCTTTAACTGATTCAAAGAACAAAAAAATAGACACTGAAAAATTTATTAAACAATCTAAGAAAAAAGAAAGAAGATTCTGGACGAGATATCACGTCTTCAAAGACATAAGAACAAGAGGATACATAATTAAAACAGCTCTAAAATTCGGAGCAGACTTTCGAGTTTACGACCGTGGTGTAAAACCAGGAGAAGACCATGCAAAATGGGTTGTTTACCCAGTCCATGAAACAGAAACTCTAACATGGCATGAATTTGCTGCAAAAAACAGAGTCGCCCACAGCACGAAGAAAAGATTACTCATTGGAGTAGTAGACGACGAAGGAGATGTAAGCTACTGGGAAGTCAGATGGGTGAAGCCGTAAAACTCCACCACAACAATCTTTTTAAACAGCGATTGTTAAATAAGAATTCATGGCAGATTATAGAGATAAAATTCTTGCACTTGTGAAGATTCATCCAGTACAGCCGACTTTTGTTGCAAAAGTATTGAATACAGACAGCATGCTTGCATCAGCAATGCTGGGAGAAATGTCCAGCAAAGGAGAGCTTAAAATATCAAATCTAAAAATAGGAAGTTCACCACTTTACTATTTACCTAACAATGCACATCAACTACAACAGTACACCCACGCTCTAAATGACAAAGATAGACAAGCTTACGAATTATTAAAACAAAAAATTGTACTTCAAGATACTACACTAGAACCATTAACAAGAGTTTGCATGAGAGGATTGAAAGACTTTGCAGTAGCATTAGATGTAAATTATAACAACAACAAAGAAATATTCTGGAAATGGTATTTAACTCCAGACGACCAAGCAGTGCAGATGATAAGAAGTGTGTTGATGCCAGAACAGCAAGTCGTTGAGAATAAAATAGAAACCAAAGTAGAAACAAAAATAGAGTCAAAGATAGAGAAACAAACTCCTCTTGAAAATAAAAAAGAATTTCAGCAACAATTACATCAAAAGACTGAAAAAAAATTGGAAACACAACCGTCAAAATTCAAATCACCAGAAAAAGTTCAAAGAGAGCCAGAAAAAATAAGAGAAGAAACAAAAGAGCAAATAATAGAAACTCAGAATTTGGAAGAAGTAAAAAAACCCAAAAAGGCACCTAAAGAAGATAAATTTGTAGATAAAGTCAAAGAATATTTCTCACAAAATAAAATAACTATTTTGGAAGAAATTCCTTTAAGAAAAGGAGAGTGTGATTTTATCATAGAATTTCAAAGCGCGTTGGGAAATATAACTTTCTATTGCAAAGCAAAAAGTAAGAAAAACATAACAGACTCAGACTTAAGCAATGTATACGTTCAAGGACAACTCAAAAAATTACCAACTTTGCTATTGAGTGAAGGAGAGCTGAACAAAAAAGCTCAAGAGATGTCAAAAGAACTCAAAGGAGTAACATTTAAGAAAATGGTCTGTGGTCAGTAGTAAGTAGAAAGTAGCGTAAATCTATTGACTGTAGACAAACCACTGACTACTAACCAAAAACTAAAATGGGCGTAAATCTAAGAGACATAATCATAAGAAAACCGATAACTCTAGAAGAATTAAAAGGTAAAATAATAGTTATCGACAGCTTTAACATCCTTTTTCAATTTTTAACTACAATTCGTTCAAGAGAAGGAAACCTTCTAACAGACAGCAAAGGAAATGTAACCTCTCACTTAATAGGATTATTTTCTAGAACTGCAAACTTCATGCAACATGGAATCAAACCAGTTTTTGTATTCGATGGAGTGCATCCTGAGCTCAAACACAAAGAAATTGAAAGAAGAATAGAAATAAAACAAGAAGCTCAGAAAAAATATGAGCAGGCTAAAGCACAAGAAGATGTAGAATTAATGAAAAAATATGCTGCAAGAACAACAAGATTAACTCCTCAAATGATAGATGAAGCAAAAAAATTAGTAACTTTACTAGGACTTCCAGTAATTCAAGCCCCCAGCGAAGGAGAAGCACAAGCATCATTCATAGTAAAACAAGGAGATGGATGGGCAGTATCAAGCCAAGACTACGACAGTATTCTTTATGCAACACCTAGACTAATTCAAAATCTTTCAATCGCTGGCAAACGAAAGAAAACCAAAACTTTAGCTACAGTAATAGTTTCTCCAGAGCTAATAGATCTCAAAGAGAATTTGCAAAACATCGGAGTAACACAAGACCAACTGATTGCAATAGCAATGCTAGTGGGAACAGACTATAATATTGGTGGAGTAAAAGGTATCGGACCCAAAAATGCTATTAAGTTAGTGAAAAAACACGGCTTGAATTTTGAACAATTATTCGAAGAAGTTAAATGGAGTGAACACTGTGAAACTTCTTGGCGAGATGTTTTTAAAATGTTCAAAGAAATGCCTGTAGAAAAAGAGTACAAAATAAAATTTAATTCAGTGGATGTTGAAGGACTTAAGAAATTCCTGATTGAAGAAAGAGATTTTGGAGCTGAAAGAGTTGAAAAAACACTAGAACCTCTTCTAAAGCAGGAAAAGAATAAAAACCAGAAAGGATTATTTGACTTCTAATGAACTTAAAAGAAGCGTTGCAATCAAAACTAAGTGAAGAAGAACTTAAACATTTAAGAACAGGTTTTGATGTTGTAGGAAGCATAGCAATAATAGAAATCCCAAAAGAATTAGTTAAAAAAGAAAAATTAATTGCGCAAACACTTCTAGAATTAAACAATTCAATAAAGACAGTAGCAAAAAAAGTCGGAATACATACTGGAGAATTTCGTACACAAAAATTGAAAATATTAGCTGGAGAAAAAACCAAAGAAGCAGAATATAAAGAAAGTGGATGTGTATTCAAATTAGACGCGGAAAAATGTTATTTTTCACCGCGCCTCAGCCATGAAAGATTACGCATAGCCTCTCAAGTGAAAAAAGGAGAGAATATTTTAGTAATGTTCTCTGGAGTAGGACCATATCCTATCGTTTTAGCTAAGAATTCTCCTGCACATCAGATAATTGGAGTTGAACTAAATCCAACTGCGCATAAATATGCAGTTGAGAATGTTAAGCTGAATAAATCTCTAAAGAAAGTGAGTATTTACAACGGAGATGTTAAAAGAATTGTTGGGGTTTTAGGAATGGATAACATCGGCATAAAATCAAACTGGAGACATAAACATCTACTTAATCGAATAAAAACAGGAACAAAAATAATAGAATTTCACCTAAATGAAAATGATTTAGAACAAAGATTTGAACAAATAAGAAAAGAAATAAAATTCTTGCAGGAGAGAAATATTAGAGTAATGGTGCATCAGCCAGTACATTACAAAAATAAATTTGTAACACTGGGCTCTAGATTAGACTTTGAAACTTTATCTGAAACAACAGGAAAACTTTTAGAGTTGATTAGAGGATTTGACAACTGCATAGGTTTAGTGATGCAACCTGCAATGACCAATAGCGTCAAAACATCAAATTCTGAGCTTATACAGAATCTAATAACACTTTCTCAACAATATCCTTCATTTTTAGACAAAGTATATTTTGAAAACGTTTTTACAAATACATTTTCAAGTGTTGCAGATATAAAATCAGTGGTTGAAAAAGCAAAATTGAAAAACATTTGCATAGATACTGCGCATTTTACTAACTCTAAACAAAATATTTCACAATTAATTAACTTGGTGAAAGAATTACACAACAAAGTTAGTATTTATTTTCACATTGCAGACAGTGTTGGAGAAATATATAACGGAAGTGATTGTGTTAACATAGAAAAAGGAATTATCGACTTCAAATCTTTAGCGCCTTTTATCAATTTTGGAATAATAGAAACTATGAGCAAAGATGAATCGAAAGGAAAAGAAATTATCCGAGACTATTACAAATTTGCAAAAATAAAGAAGGCACAGTTTGATAGAATAATAATGCCTTTACCAAAAGACGCTTCAAAATTCTTAAAGAGTGCTTTTTATGTTGCAAAGAAAGGAACTATAATTCATTTTTACGCATTCGCTAAAGAAGATAAATTTAAGGATGCTGAGAAGAAATTGATTAACTCTTGCAAGAAACTAGGACAAAAAATAAAAATTCTAAACATAATTAAAGCAGGACAAATAGCACCTAGAGAATTTAGAATTTGCATTGATTTTGAAGTTGTTTAGTGTGTGCTTAGCAACATTTATAATATTTGAGTGCTCTTTTAACTTCATGAGTTTGAATGAGCTGGCAAAGCTTGTCAATAAAAAAAGGGAAGAACTTGAAGAAGCAGTTAGACGAGGAGCTGAAAAAATAAAACTACAAGAAATAGTCGATGAAATAGTTCTTCAGCCAGAATATTTTCATAATCAAAACTTTAAATACGGACAAAAATTAAACTTAGTTCTAAAGTCAGATAATTATACTATTTCAGTTGATCCACAACAAGTAGTTCTCAAAGATTTTCAAGGAACTGAAATAAAAAATTTTTATGGTTCAGAAATAAAAAAGGTTTACGACGAACTATTATCAGATATTAAAAAAGAAAATGAAATCAAGGTTGTAAGATGATATCTAAAACAAAATTTGAACAAATGCGAAAAGAACTCGATACTTTCGATAAAGCTAGAGAAGAATTGATTAAAACATCTCGGGATGTGCTGAAAAGTTCCAAAGCAGCAATATATTCTCTCCATAGAAACGAAGAAAAAGAAGCAAAAAAACAATTGAATGACGCGGCCAACTCAATCAAGAAAATAAAAGAATCAATAAAAAATAATCCTGACCTTGCAGATGTTGGAGCTTATTCTGAAGCTCTAGAAGAATATGTCGAAGCATCATGCTATTATAGTTTTTTGAATGGAAAAAAATTACTTTATCCTGAAGAACTTAATGTTGATACAGAAACATATCTCTCAGGATTGTCTGACTTGGTGGGTGAGCTTGTTCGCAAAGCAATAAATTCAGTAATTAAAAAAGACACAAAAACTGCATTAGAGATAAAAGATTTTGCTACAGAAATATATGAAGAATTACTTCTTTTCGATTTCCGCAACGGTTCATTAAGGAAAAAGTTTGATGCGATAAAATATGGAGTTGAAAAGTTGGAAGACTTAGCTGTAAAGATAGAGTTGGGGTGATTAGTTACTAGTTTTTTGTAGGTCGTTAGTAGTATTGATTGTGAACTACAAATTATTTCCACAACCGTTCACAAACCGCAAATCTTCCGGAACCACTGGACATGTATAGACCCAGACTATATAAATAAGAAAGATTTCTAAATATTTCATGGACGAGAAAAGTTTAGTGGTATTCCAGGACAAAAAGATAAGAAGAATATGGTATAATAAGGAATGGTTGTTTTCAGTAGTTGATATTATTGAAGCACTCACTGACAGCGAAAATCCAAGAAATTACTGGAACATGCTTAAAAACAGAGAATTAGAAAAAGGAGTCGAGTTGTACACAAATTGTGTACAACTGAAATTACCTTCTACAGATGGTAAATACTACGAAACAGACTGCGCTAACACTCAAAACTTGTTTAGAATTATTCAATCAATCCCCTCTCCAAAAGCAGAACCATTCAAGCTATGGTTAGCAAAAGTCGGCTATGAACGAGTTCAAGAAATACAAAATCCAGAGTTAGCTCAGGAACGAATGAAAACTCTTTATGAACAAAAAGGATATTCAAAGTCATGGATAGACAAACGCTTGAGAGGAATAGCTATAAGGCAAGATCTTACAGATGAATGGAAAAAAAGAGGAGTCACAGAAGAATCAGACTTTGCTATTCTTACAAATGAAATTAGTAAAGCAGCATTCGGCAAAACAGTGCAAGAGTATAAGCAACTAAAAGGTCTTCAAAAAGAAAACTTGCGAGACCATATGAATGATTTAGAGTTGATTTTTACTATGTTAGGCGAAGCATCCACAACAGAAATCGAAAAAGTAAAAGATCCAAAAACATTTTCCGAACATCAAAACGCTTCAAGGGAAGGTGGAGAAGTAGCAAAAAATGCAAGATTAGAATTAGAAAAGAAAACAAAAAGAAAGGTGATTAGCAGTAGTAATTATATTAATGAACCTGAGAGTAGGAAGAGGATAGGGTGAGGTTTGAATTTAACTAAATATTCACTCTGACAAAAATTCCTAAGAAAGCTTTATATATACAGTTGCCAACATACTCCATATAAAAGAAGTGAACTAATGGTCAACACTATGCTAGGCAATGTTTTAGAGTTCTTGAGACAGTTAGGAGTCTATGACGTTTTGTTACCTTTCTTACTCGTATTCACAATTGTATTTGCTCTTTTAGAGAGAACTAAAATATTTGGAGTGGATAAAGTCGACAAAGAAGAGTATCCGAAAAAGAATCTTAATGCAATGGCCGCGTTTGTTATATCTTTCTTAGTTATTGCATCCTCTCAACTTGTAGGAGCTATTACACAAATATCCTCTCAAATAGTTCTTGTACTTTTCTTAGTTGTCTTTTTCCTTCTCTTAGTTGGAGCATTCTATGAAGAAGGTGAAGTAGGAAAAAAAGGATTCCAAGAAGAACCATTCAAAACAATATTTATAGTGCTTATTTTTGTAGCAGTACTGTTTATATTCCTTAATGCATTAACGTACAACAACAAATCTTGGCTTCAAGCAGGATACGAATATTTGAGAGACAATATCTCAAGCCCAGCAGTTGGAGCATTAATTTTAGTAATATTTATAATCTTATTCATCGTATTTATAACAAAGCAGCCTAGTGGCGAGAAAAAAGAAAAATAATCAACGAGGTGACATATGTTCGAAATACTATTCCAATTCCAAGGAGGAATGTTCCAAAACACATTCCAACAACTCCAATCATGGGGATTCTTTGATGTTGTAATACCTTTTGCATTAATATTTGCGATATTGTATACAGTTATAAATGCGGTTCCTTTTTTAAAAGATGTAGCCGAAGCAAAGGATGGAAAAGTAAAAGTAAAAGAGAGCAGAAAAAACATCAGAGTTACAATCGCTTTAGCGATTTCTTTAATGACTGTAGTTCCTCACGTTATCGGTGTTTATCCTGGGGGAGTTGATGTTGTTCAAGTAATAAATCAATTTCTTCCTGAAACAACTTTAGTAGTATTAACTTTGTTTGTACTATTAATGTTATTTGGATTAACTGGTTCACCTAAATATGGAGAAGAAGATACTAATGCATTTCGCACTTTCGCTCCATGGGTTGCATTAGGAGTTATTGCATTACTTCTTTACAGAGCAATTTCTCCACAAGCATTTCCATTTTTAGATCAATTCAGGCTATTCAATGACCCTTCATTTCAAGCGCTAATTATTGCTGTGATGGTTTTCGGACTAGTTATCTGGTTAGTTGTTGGTGGACAGCCAAAACCTCCAGCTGCTGGCACACCTTAGACAAATGGCCACTCCTCTTGATCTTGGACTATTGAAGCAGTTTGATGTTTTATTTCCTTTCTTATTTGTTTTAGTTATAGTTTTCGCAGTACTTTACAGAACTACAACATTCAAAGAGAAACCTGGTTTAGCGGCAATTATCGCGTTCTTGCTAGCAATAATGACTGTGGTTTCTCCAGTCGCTCCAATAGCCACAAAATCGATTAATTTAATGGCTCCAGGGTTTATCATACTGTTCATTTTCATAACTTTTCTCATGCTAGTATACCAAACATTTGGCGTGAAAGAAGAATCAATTACGAAACTAATAACTGATTCAGAGTACTCGAACACCATAGTAATGATCCTTCTGGTGATATCTGTAATTATTGCAGCAGGAGCAATATCAAAATCTTACTCTGAAGAAAAACAATTTACTAAATTAACTGAGATTGGAACTATAACTCCTTCTGCAGAAGAAAGCGAATTCTGGCAAACCGTATTTCACCCAAAAATTTTAGGAACAGTTTTGTTTCTATTAATTGCATTATTCACTGTGCAAAAAATGGCTCTAAAGGGGAATGAATAAATGGCAAAGCTCTTTCCATCAAGAAATGATGACGACGATTCCAGAGCATCAAAAGAATTAGTTGATGCAGTAGTACAAATGAAACAAGCTGGCTACACAGAAAATGAAGTAATTCAAGCTTTAAGAGAACAAAGCTATAATCCTCAAGAAATACAAAATGCTCTTTCGCAGGCAGAAGAAAAAGGAATAGAGCCATACTACCCTCCACCAAAACCTCCCTCTCCTGAAGAATCGTACGAACCTGGAGGAAATTTTGATAACAGTGATGTCGAAGACAAAGTTCGCTCATTCTCAAAAGACATAAACAACATTGAATCTTGGAAAGAAAAAGCAACAACAAAAATAGATAAATTAGAGCAGAGTGTAGAAGATTTGAAAAGACAAGTTAACTCTCTCAATAAAGCAATAATAGGAAAAGTAGAAGACTACGAAAAAAACCTTTTAGACGTAGGAAGCGAACTAAAAGCAATGCAAAAAGTATTCAAAGATTCACTGCCAGAATTAACTAGCAGCATATCTGAGTTGTCGAGACTTTCTAAAGAAAAGAGAAAATAAAATTAATCTTTTATTTCAAACAATTCACTCAAATTCATTTCTGCAACAGTTACAGGCATTTCAAGATTCCAATTAGAAAGAACTTGAGGATGGATTTCTCCAACAATACCTATTTGTTTGCCGTGCACCATTATCTTGGCAACACGTCCTGGGATAAAACTAGAATGCTCAGTCGGCTCAACAGAGTAGTCTGTTTCTAAAACTCTAAAAATGAAATCTAGCGCTTGTTTTGCATCTGTAAAATTCGCATCAGAATGAGAGATTCCAAAAGCTAAACTTTCAAAATCTTTTATCTCTTTGCCATTTCTAACATTAACAATCCCCTGCTCGAAAACTCTTTGAGGGAAATCTATATGTCTGTTCTTTGAAAAAACTTCCAAAATCAAAGGAGTCAGCCAGCTTCTAACAACTGAATATGTTTCAGAAACAAAATCTTCTATTTCCACAGTGCCAAAATCTTTTGTATTCATGTTAGTATACAAGTTCTGTTTATTATTCAATACTGCACTCCAAACTTCTTGGAATTTTAGCCCAACAAATAACTCTCTTATCTTGTCAATGAATCTTGTCAACTCAAAAGTTTCTCCAATAGTTTGAGTCTTTAATTCTAAAGGCTCAATGTTTTTGTAGCCGTAAAGTATTGCAACATCCTCTATTACATCAACAGGATGCATGATGTCATTTCTGAAAGGAGGAATTTCTACTTTAAAGTCTTTGAAAGTGTACAACGCTCGCTCTAATAATTCTTTAACCTGTGAATCTTTGAGCTCTAGACCTAATAAATTTTTGACTTCTTCTTTTTTTATTGTAATTGTTTCTGTGTTTAAATCAAGCAAACTTTTTTTGCCAAAATTCACTGAATAAATTTTAAATCCCCTCTCAGCCATAGCATAAGCAAATATTACTGCAGCTAAATTTACTGCTCTTTCATCAGTTCCTGTAGATTCAAAAAACATTTCATCATCTCCAACTTCCAATTTTCCAATATCATTCGAATTTATTACTGGAGGAAAAGACAAAACTTTATTTGAAGAATCAACAAGCAAAGGATATGTTTTTGCATCTTTCAATATCCAAGCATAATCTTTGCCTTTCGGATGCTGTTCTAAAATTTCTTTAAGATTTAATGCCTTAGAAAACTCCAGCGGAACAAATTTCACACTCTCCGGCTTTACTGCTTTGTACGTTATAGGAAAATTGATTTTGTCTGCGCGATAAACTCCAATTGCAATCTTTTGTCTTCTTCTGCCATAATTATCTGCAATTTTCTCCTGCAATTGAATGAGTTGTTTGAGGAGATATTCATCTATCTTTTTTCCTTCAGCGACAAATGCAGAAATAAAAGGACGAACTTCAGAAACACTTTTGTCAACTATTAATTCATACTTTGATTTTTCTAATTTTAAAGAAGGAATTCCCTTTTGTTTTCCTAAAACTCCTCTTAAAAACATAGCTAAGCCTTCAACACTCCACAAGTAAGGCAAATTAGTATCGTTGTACTTGACAGTTATATCATCTCCTTCTAAATTTTCCAACTCTGTTTTTGCAAATTCTAACAAGTCTTTCAACTCTTCTTGAGAGACTTTTTTCCCTAGCAGTTGTTGAAAATCTTTTAGTGAAAACGTTATTGTTGGCATTTGATTAAATCACCTTCGTGTTTCTTAAAAAACTTAAGTCATGAGAGAACAAATCTCGTATGTCATTTATTCCCAATTTGAACATACCGAGTCTATCAACTCCTAAACCCCAAGCTAGAACTGACACATTTTTTCCTAGCAATGGAGTTACAACTTCCGGCCTGAAAATTCCTGCACCACCCAATTCTATCCAACCTAATTTAGGATGTTTTGCAAAAAGCTCTGCACTTGGCTCTGTAAATGGAAAATATCCTGGAACAATTTTTATTTCATCTGTTTTTGCAAATTCTTTTGCAAACATTTTGAGCAAACCAAACAAATGTCTCAAGTTCAATCCTTCTTCTATAACCATTCCTTCTACTTGATTGAAATCTGCACGATGTGTTGCATCAACAGTATCGTATCTAAACACTCTTGCTATTCCAAAATATTTTCCTGGAATCTTCAAATCTTTTGAAGCGAGCATTTTTGCACTGCAAACTGTCGCTTGAGTTCTCAAAAGAGTTCTTTTTGTTTTTTCAACATCGAAAGAATACTGCCAACCTTTGCTTCCTGTTTTGCCGCCGTTCTCATGCACTTCTTTCACCCGCTTCAAAACTTCTGGATTAATGCTCATTTGTTTGGGCTCTTTTATGTAGTATGCTTGATGAATATCTCTTGCAGAATGAAATTGAGGCATAAATAAAGCATCCATATCCCAAAAATCAGTTTCAACCAAAGGACCATTCATTTCTTTAAATCCAAGACTCATAAATTTTTGTCTTACAGAATCGAGAAATTTTCTATAATGCTGCAACTTTCCACCGTATTCTTTTGGAACATTTGTAGAAACATCAAACCTTCTGAATGTTTTATTTTTCCATTCTCCACTTCTCATCAGTTCTGGAGTAATTTTTTCCATGATTCCTTTTTCAGAAGATTTTTTTGAATAGTTAAGAAGTTCTTTACCTAAATCTGTAAGTTTCGCTTCTCTTGATTTTTTAATTTCTAAAGAAAGTATTTGTTTTCTTTTCTTGAGATTTTCTAAAGCTAATTTTTGTTCTGGTGAAAGAGACTTAATATCTAAAGGGAAATCCTGCTCTAAAAATTTTTCTTCAGGAAAATCTTTCTTTAGCCATTGTTTACCTTGCTCGGTTAATTTTACTTTCAGAAGTTCTCCTACTTTTTTTATTTCTATACTTGCTTTAGTTCTTAGCACTCCTAAAGTAATATTTATCTCTTCCTTACTCAATTCTGTAAGTTTTTCAATTTCTTGCACGCTCAATTCTTTTTCTCCGAGCGCATCAATGAATCTTCGTTCAGGGAGGCCTTTTGTTTGGTATTCTTTACCATTGCTTTGCAAAACAACGACTTCTTTCAATTCTTCTTTTATCACAACTGCTTTTTTGTTAAACAACCACTGTAAAGCTCGCATTACTTCAACTTCTTGGAGACTTGATTTTTGCGTTATGTCTGCGAGTTCGTGAGAATTATCTAAGATAGGCAATACTTTTCTTTCTAAAGGATGTAAACTTTCAAATAGCTCTTTTATTTCAACCATTAATGAATATAAAATAGAAATGTTTATATTCTTTATGGTATATTTTGAGTATGGGGATGTATATGAGTGAAGTTATTGATGCTCAAATAGTGTATGGTGAATTAAAATTTATTAGAGAGAACATGGTTTCTAAAGAGGAACTAAATAGTATGGTAGAAACATTAGAAATTCTTCATAATTCAGATACAATTAAACAAATTGTTGAGAGTATGAAGGATATAAAAGCGGGAAGAACAAAAAGAGTTAGAAGTGTTAAAGATTTATTAGCGGATTAAAATGACTTGGATTATTGAATCTACAGATGAGTTTTCTAAGAATGTTAAAAAACAAAGTAAAAATCAGGAATTATTAAATGATTTAGACGCAAAAATGAAAAGATTAGAATAAAATCCAATATCTATTGGAGGAAAATTATGTGGTGCATTTCATGGTCAGCAATCAACAAGACTTGTTAGAAAATTCAGATTGATATTTCAAATAGATGAAGTGAAGCATATTGTATATTTAGTTGCGATAGACCATAGGAAAGATGTTTATGGATGAAGCCAGTAATATTAGTTGTAATAAAGAGTTAAAAAAAAATAAAAAATTGAATTGTAGTTATCTACTTCATCCCTTTCCAAGCAGCATCGAACAATGTTTCTAATGCGCTTGCGAAGAATGGAGTTTTAGCCCAGACGCCCATGTCGTAGCTAGGATGAACTTTGTCGTCGTCTAAAACCATGAAGACAACATCTCTTCCATCTATAACACAGAATCTTGCTTTTGAATCAGTATGTCTAACTTCAGCTAAACCTGCAAGTTCATTAACAGCATCTTTTGTTTCTTTTGATAGTGGAGCGGCAATTCTTACCTTAACTCCTTTTTTCTTTAATTTTTCTAAAGCAGGCTTTAAAGAATCAACTTTTCTTATTAATCCTTGTGAAGTTGTCATTAAAACTACACTTCTTTCAGCGTTTCTTAATCCTGCTTCCAGATGAGAGTACAAGTTTGTTCTTCCTCTTAAACTTCCACTTAATTCTGTAGGTTCAACAAGTTCAATTCCTTTGCTGAATAAATCATTAAGTTCTGTTAAAGTATCTGTTTTTTTCAAATCTTCTAATCTTCTTACTCTTTCGTCGGCATCTTCTTTCAAATTTTTCTTTACTCTTTCAACAACCTCATGAGGAGGAATTGCAATGTATTTAATTGGTTTGCCTAATTTCATCACAACAAATCCTTTTTTTTCAAGGCTTTCAAGAACATCATAACTTCTCGAGCGAGGAACATTTCCAATGTCGCTTAATTCTCCAGCTGTAGCTGCTCCTCGAGTTATTAAAGCAGTCCATATTTTGACCTCGTACAAATTAAGTCCAAAATATCTTCTCAGTTTTGTTAAAAATTCTTCTTTTACCAACATAATCATCTACCCCCTTTTTTGTTAACTAAGGGATAATAAACACAACTTATATTAAAAGGTTTTGTTTTTTGAGTGTTTTTTTGCCACCCTGCAATGCGCATTTTTCCATTTTTACTCATTAGTAAGGACGTTGACCTTACGTGATATATAAAGATTTATGTGGTGGAGAATTATTAATAGAAAATATACATTCTATCTCAATACATTGCGAACGCTTGTTGGGTCGTTTATTTCTGGCTGATGTCCTTGAATTTGTCTATTTTGTCCTTCTCTTCTTCTAAAGCATTCCTGTCTGCTAATACTTTCGTTGTATAAAAACTGCAAATTAGACTGTTCAAACCATTCGTGAATTCTATCTCCCGAAACTACAATACCCATGTGAGGAACTGCAATATTTATGAAATTATTATATGCTGAAACTCTGGTTAAAATACCAATCATTTCATTATTTTCTTTCAGAAATATTCCTCCACCTGAATTTCCGAAAATAGTTTGAGCACTTATCATCCAATAATTTTCTCCACCTAAAATTTTATTCTTCGTTGTTATTTCTCCTTCAGTTTGAATTGGAGAATAGCCTAAAGGACAACCAACTGCATAAATATCATCAAATCTTTGAGTATCATTTATTTTTTCTTTGTCTGCAATTTTTGCTGGATGAAAAGAGGCATTCGATTTTATTTCTACAACTGCTACGTCTAACTTTTCTGAGAAATCAACTAGGTTTCCTTCAAAATCTCTAGTTGCTTCATTATCTCTGTCAAAAACAGAAATTTGTATTGGTCTTCCCTCTCTAGCTCCAGAAACAACATGAAGTGCAGTAAGAACATACGTCTTAAACAATCCTTCTTCAAGTTCACTGTAAACTACTGTTCCCGAACCAACTTCTAAATGACAAGACATTCTAACTGCAGGAGCAATTATTTTTTGATACCTCTCGCTGTTTTCCTGCTCATGCATTCTTGAAGACACGTCTAAAACAGTTGTTCTGAAATCATCTATTCTCGTGTTAACTTCATTCACTAAACTGGCTAAATTTTCATCATTCTTTGTTAACTCTTTTACTTTTTCGTTTTCTTTGTTAATTACTACACTAACTATTCCTGCGTATTTGTTTAGCAGAACAATTTTTTTGTCCTGCGAAAGATTCTCTTCTTTTAGAGTGCTTGTTAATTCTTCCAGATTTCTTCTCAACAATTCTTGATTTTGATAGAGTGAAGATATTTCTTTAGCAAAAGCCTCTTCTTCAGCTTTTGTTTTTTGATAAACAAAATCAAAACTCTGAGAATTTTCTTCTCTGTTTTTAATTAATGCTCCTTCTTGAAATTTTAATCTTTGTTCAAGTTCACTCAAATTTTTAAACAACTCTGTTTGCTGAGATTCTAATTGTTTTGAATACGCTCTCAACTCTTTAATTTCTCTTTGTTTTTTAGCATCCCAATTTCTAAATCCGTAAACTCCAGATGCTCCAATTCCTAATGCTAATGTAAAATACGCTAGTTTTTTTGCTAAAGTCATGTTTATTAATTCAACCCTCCTCAGAAGGTTTCGATTAGTATATTTTAAAATATGTTGACATAAAAAGAGTAAAAAACTGTTAAAGTGACATATTTTTTGAAGTGTGTTTTCTAATATTTGTTTGCTAAATCCACACTAAAAGTTCCGTCTCCTTTACCATATCTTATTCTGCTGAATGGCTGAGTTGACTCTTTTACAAAATATACTAAATCTAGATTTCCATCTCCATCGACATCTTTTAGTTCCATATCTGCAACTTTAAAATATTCTTGGCTAATTCTTTCTTCAGAAGAATAGATTTGATTTCCCTTATTGTCATTTCCTAAATTTAACTTAGCATAAACACTTTTATTTTTTAGTTCAACTACATCTGAAAGAGAATCATGATTTAAATCAACTTCTCTTCTAAATTCTTTGTGTTGTACACACCCACCTAAAGCTAAAACTAGTGCTCCTATTTGCAAAACATTTTTTATTTTCATAATTCACCTCGTTTAGTATGTCGTTTGTAGT
>CAYHXI010000022.1:0-15007 GCA_964360565.1 uncultured Methanosarcinales archaeon
AAACAGTTAGAGGAAAAACATCATTTGATGGAGTAGATTATTCATTGTGGAACGTGTTTAACCCAAAGCCAACTCTAATGACTTTAGAGATGTTGGAAGAAGCGGCAGTATAGAACATTTTTTATATTCAGAGAATAATATATCTTCATGCTCGCTCGCACACACTTTGCTTTCGGAATATTAGCTGGAGTGCTAGCACTGCCGATGTTTGATTTTAGCTCTATATTTCAGTATGCTGTTTATTTTCTGATAATACATTTGGCGGTTCTACTGCCGGACTGCGACCATCCAGAGTCGTCGATAAATAAAAAAGTTAAAGTAACTAAATTAGTTACATTCTTTTTCTCCCACAGAGGACTTTTGCACTCTATTTTTCCACCGCTGATTTTTAGTGCACTGTTATATTACTACGCAAATTATTTTATTGCAGCAGCATTTTTCATAGGATATTTCTCGCACTTACTCAGCGATGCTTTGACAGTAAATGGAATAAGATTTTTGCATCCTTTATTTAGTTTTAAAATTTCAGGATTTGTAAGAACTGGACATTTGTCGGAGAGTATCGTGTTTTATTTGATTGTTGTTGGGATAATTGTTAGGATTTATTATTTGGTTTTTTGATTGATGTTTTTCCGTTTTTGTTTGAAATTTTCTTTACCGCTTGCCAGCTATTTGTGCTTGATGAGTTATTAGAATTTTCTGCAAGCGGAGACTTTAGCAGCTCTACGAGCCAATCATTAATTCATTATTTTGCCGAAGGCGCTCAAATTCCCGCAGCCAAAGACTGCGATAAAACTTTGAAGCTGAAGAAGAGGGCTGCGGAAAAGAAAGTTTTATAATTCATTGCAAACTTGAATATTTGATGGAAACTCACTGCTGGCTCTGCCGCTCAGAAATCAATAATGGAACCTGCATTAGCTGCGGATACAAACAATCAGAACTAAAAATAATCGAAATAGAACCTTCTGAAGTAAAACAAAAGTTGGACAACAAAGAAGATTTCTTTTTTTTAGATGTAAGAAATACAGATGAAACACAAATAGCAAAAATAAATGGAACCAAAAATATTCCTCTAAATGAACTTCCTCAAAAATTTAATGATTTAGATAAAAATAAAGAAATAATAACACACTGCCACCACGGCGTTAGAAGTCTTCATGCAGCTAATTTCTTAGCGCAAAAAGGTTTTAGCGTCAAAAGTATGCGTGGAGGAATAGATAAGTGGAGTTTAGAAGTGGATAGTTCGGTGGGTAGGTATTAGTTTACCATTCAACACTTTCTACTACTTTATTTTTGTGCAACTGATATGCTAGAGTTATTCCAACAAAGTAAGTTGCAAGTAAGAATAATTTCTCAGGCATGAATAAAATATAACCTAAAGAAAAGCCTAAACAGATAAATGTAAAGTAAGGAAGTATTCTTCCACTCCATCTATGCAATAATCTTCCAAACATTAATCCTGCTATCAGCATTACAACAAAAGCGGTTTTAAAAGAAATATCTGCTAGAGAAAAAACTATTCCTGCTAAAAATAAATAAATAAACTGCCATTCAACCCAAGTATAAGTCATATCACTATTTGGAAGTATTGGATTGAGTATCGTGCTAAGTGCATTTGCCATAAAGAAGGAGAAAGTATGGAAGTATTTAAAGGTTTCGGTTGTAATCACTCTGAAATAGTATATTTGTGGAAAGATTTAAATACTATGCTTTGTTATTGTCAGTAAATAATCTATTTTGGAGGTACAAAAATGAGTTCAGAAAAAACATCTAGAGGAGTTGTATTTTATAATGATGATGCTAAAAAATCTCATCAGATGGCACGACAATTTTGTCGTTATACAGGTCAAGGCAGATTAGCAACTGTTACAGATGTTATAGATTTAAGATTAAGCTGTCCAGATAGATTAGATCCAATTTGGAGCACTTTCTTTTCTACAATCAGCGCAGAATATTATGGAAGAAGTAAAGGAGGAAACCCATTAGTTATAGTAACACACGGAATCGGTCCTTTGTGCAATGAAGAGAGACTTGAAACTGGAGAAGTAATTGATGGAGAATTTGTATTAAGTAAAAAAGAATTTCTAGATTTGGAGAGTGGCAAATATGGCTGTGTTGATGTTTTTGATTACACTGCTAAAGAACATTTGTTCGAGAATCCATATGGAATATCGACTCTTGAAGAAACTCTCAGTAATGAATTTGCAATGGCAAGATTAGGTCCTAAAGGCGAAGAGCTATTAAGAAGAATAATGAATATGTATGCAGAAGAGTTTAAAGATCATACTGGAGATAACAGATGTGTTTTCAATAATGAAAGTATATATCGCTGGACTTTTCAAAAAGGAATTAATGTTTACAGAGGAAATTTTTTGACATTTGATCCTTTGCAAAAAACACATCATTGGCGTGGAAATTTAAATCTTACAAGTTTAGTAACTGGAATAGATAATGAGAAATCTCTTCATTTTGGAGGAAGATTTATTGGAATTGAAGGTAACGAAAAATTAGCTGGATTAGAAAAAGATTATTTGGAAATATTTCAGGATTTACCTGCGAACTTGGAAAGATTATTAA
Organism: uncultured Methanosarcinales archaeon; assembly: GCA_964360565.1. Lineage (GTDB taxonomy): Archaea > Nanobdellota > Nanobdellia > Woesearchaeales > ARS49 > CAYHXI01. The sequence goes on from CAYHXI010000022.1 coordinate 2,578, forward strand.
TTAAAGAAGATGGTAAACACAAAACAAATACTCCATATCCAATAAAATTGATTGGAAATCAATGGTTTACAGTATATTTAACAGAAAATGATAGTATGCTATCTGGACCTCAATACAAAATAACTAAAATAAAAAAAGTTAAGGGTCCAACACATATTAAAGTAAAATGTAATCCTAGTGGAGTATTTTTATGTGCATTTGAATTGAGAGAAATACAAAAGAGAGGTCCTCCTGATGCAAATGCTTTCAGCATAGGAGATGTTGGTGTAAAATGGAAAGTTGGTGATGTTGGAGGGGAGTTTGAGGGTTTAAAGTATAATTATGCAGATAAGCACATAATTCCTCTTACGTTTTACCAAGTAGAAGTCGATACTTCTAGAAGGATTTTGAGATACGATGAAGTTAAAAATAATTTTCAAAATTTGATGATGGCTTTGAAGAAATAAAAAATGGAAATAATACAATTAAATGGACTAGAATATGAAATAATCAGATATGGTTCAAATCCATTAGTTTACATTTTCGCTTCGAAACATGTCTGGCCAGAAGGAGATTGGCAAGATTTTGGAGCTCAAGAAGAATTTATTAGAAAAATCAGACCTGCAAAAGTTTTACATGAATTTTTTGAAGACGTAACGTACAATCCTAATGATTGGACTTTTACTTCAAGAAATTCTGACAAAATTGCAAGAGAATTCCAAACATATTTAGAACGTGAAGAAATAAGAGGAACTCCTTTAGAAGTTATTGCATTTAAAAGATTAGCAGGTGAGTTAGGCCACTTAGTTGTTGGTTGTGATACTAGAGCACATCTTTCAGGAATGGTTCCTGATGAAGAAAGGGAGGTAGAGCAAGCAGAGGGTATAGAATCTAATCCTGGAACGGCAGATAGACCTAACGTAGCAATTATAGGTGCATTTCATTGTTTTCCTAATACTAATTTAAATAGAATATTGCAAGAACACGGATTTAATTATGCTGTTCTTCAAAATTTAGAAAGAGTTTTTGCATGAGGATAAAATAACAAGATGACACTCTCAACCATGAAAGTCTACCACTACACAACCTTAGATGGTTGGGAAAAGATGAATGAAGGAGATTCAGATTATAGCTTTTGGAATCCCGCTACAAATGGTTACACCGATGGACGATTAGTTAGAGGATTATGGCCCAATAGAAGATTAATTACTCAAGGAATAGAGTCTGCTTTAACTCCTCCAGAATCAACACGACCTCACATTTTTGCAATGCTTTCGTCTAATCCTGAACTTTGGCTGAGAAATGAAGCATTTCCAGGAATATTTGATTATTTAATTAGAGGAATTATTTCTCACTCAAAATATCCATGTGATGAAAGAAAATTAGTTTTATTAGAAGTTAACTTACTTCATTCAGATAAACCTTTTGTTGTAGATTACGCACATGTTGTAAGAGAAGGAAGAATATTTGATAAAACAAAAAACCACAAGCACATTGCAGAAGGGTATAAAAAATACTGGGATTCAAAAATTTCTTTGCAGCAATACTCTGGAAGGTACGATTTACCTGAAGTTGTTTTCGAAGGGCCGATTCCTCTTGAAAGATTAAATAAATTATGGGAGAGGGAGAGCGAATCATTTCGTGTTCAAGGAGAATTAAATATTGAGGAGTTGACAAAATGAACCTCTCAACCATCTCAGACTTAAAAAACCATCCAGGACATTATGATATTTTTCATGTTGGAGATGATTTGTTAAGAAATCGTTTAGCACTCGTTAATATAGATTGTCCTAATTATAAAAACATTAATGGACATGTTTCTGATGTAGTTGCAGACGTTAAAGAAGACAAAACAACAATAGTTAGAATAAAAATAAGACAACCAGTAAAAAGAACTCCAACTTTAGACCAAATGATTGTTTCAGAAATGGATGTGATTTATATTTATGATTCAAATGGAAATTATACTTGTTCTGAAATTCTAAACAGATTTGCACTAATTAAAGAAGGAGTGGAGAATGGAGAAATAGAGATGGACTTTTATGGAGTTCCAGTTTACGAAAGCGAACCTGATTTGATGAGAATAAAAAAAGAAGATATTGAAGGAGATTCTTATATTGCTCAGCTATGTTTTCCCGAGATTGACTTAAATCTTCCTCTCTCAGAAACACTTGAAAGAAGAATTGTTGGGCTATTGAGAAAACAAGAATATTGATTTTTTATCGCAAAGTTTTAAATATGCTTTTGTATCTCTCAGAGAAGATGTGGCCTTTTAAGTCTTCAAAAGAGAAATTAAATGATAAAGAGTATCAAGTTCATGCTCGTTATTTGAGCCTGCTTTCTTCTAATTTCCAGCGCAAATATGCAGAATTTGAAAAAACAAATGAAGAACGCAATAAGTTTGATGCAGTTATCTTAAGCTTGCACAAACATCCTAGAATAAGCGCAATTATTCAGCAGCCAAAATATCTTGAAAAACTTGCAGAAAAGTCTAAGAGTTTTGGAATAACTGGAATAGATATTCAAAGAATCAGTGATGCAGTTAAAAAGTATGATGATTTCCGAGATATGACTAAAAGATACAAAAATATATTGAGTGCTTATGAATCTCTTCTATCAAGAGAACTTAGTTTTTACGAAGAAATAAACACTAATTTGACCTCTTCTGGAGGAACTTTATCTTCGTTACAGAGAGTTTTTGAAAGAGAACAAAACAAGAAAATTCTTAATTTAATAAACTCTTTGATTACTATTCTTGGAGAAATTAGAGAACACTTAATTGTTAGAGTAGATTTGCTTAAAAAATTAATCAAGACATACAAAGACGTCTCAAAATATGGAGATTTTCAAAAATTAATTAGGCAGAATATTTTGCTTGACGAAAAAGCAATTCAGATTTATAACTCTCTCTACAGACAAAAAGAACAACTGCCAGCTCCATTACAAAAAAGAATTAATGCTGCAATTAAAAATGTCAATTCTCAATCACTTGCAACATCGTTTCTTTTGGCAATAACTTTGCTTGCGAATGCTTGTGGCGAAAAAGTTCTTCAACCAAGCGGAGAAAGCCCTCAACAAGTACAATTATCATCAGAAGAAAAACAAATTCCTAGTGAAAATTCTACAGAAAAAGAAGAATCAACTAAAAAATCTAAGAAAGATGCGGAACCAATATTGGATTCTACCGATTCTATGTTTGAAGAGATGCAAAAGATAAACGCTAAATACGAGTCTAAAGAAATTAAACAATTAAGAGCAATATATGAAGGAGCGTGTTCTCTTATAGATAAAAGTGATGTCTTATTAAAGAAAGGAAAAAATATGAGTTCATCAGATTTCAGAGAAGCCATAACTCACTTTAAAGAAGCAGTTCAATTGGCAAAATTATTTCCTAGAGAGGTGAAGGTCACCTTAGGAAGAAACACCACTCAAGTAACATACACTTATGATTCATTGGAGAAGACATATCTTATGTCGACGTATTTAGAAACCATACGAGCAGGATTAGACCGAGTACTTTTATTGTACGATTTAAAACATCTTGATGCTGCTTTAGAGATTGCTAATCTAACTGAAGATTTGATAAATTTCGGGAAAAAAAACAGTTTGCCAGAAAATAGACAAGTTAATGAATTAAGCAAAACATTATTCAAATGGAGAGTTAGAATAATTTTTGAAAAAGATTCTTAATTCAAACCCTCTCACTTTCCCAAAAGACGTAGAATAAAATCCACATAACTACTGCGATTGCTAAAGCCCAGATAAATGAATAATACTCGAGTAAATATATCAATACTAAATACGCTAAAAAGAAGCTGAATAAGAACACATACAACATTCTATTAGCAAACAAAATTTTGCTTCCATCTAGAGGAGGAATTGGGAAAAAATTGTAGAATGAATAAAGTAAGTTAAAAAAATATAATTGATTGACAAAAACCGCAGGCAAAGCATAAAAATACAAATCTATGCTTTTAACAGATGCTGCAAGACAAAGGTTTGCAATAATTCCCCAAGAACATATTTTTGCAATCTCCCAAACATGACTACTTCCTGGCTTGCCTTTTCCCACTCTGTGTTTTTCTAGAACAGATAATTCAACTCCACTTCCTAGAAAAGTTTGAAATTTTCCATTGCTGACGACAGTTATTAGCAAACTCCACAAAGAACCATACCACCAAAGCTTATGCTCAGCAACAAAACCTTCTCTTAAAGCGGCGAGCCTTTGTGCGGCATGATGAACAAAAATACTTACTAAAACAATTACAAATGCGAGCAAATAATTCTTCAATACTTCATTCAAATCTGTAGACCATTGTGTGAAAGAAACTACAAACGCAAAAATAACTGAAGTTATTAATACTCCATTCAATTCCTCTTTTTTAAACCAAAAGTGTCTCTTTATGAGATCTTTGTATGTTGCTCGATTCATTTGATTAGTTATTGTCCTCAGCGTTTATATACTTTTTCACTAAAGATAGGATTTCTTTCTCGTGCCCCGCTCCAATAAATGCAACAACTTTTTTCTCTGGAAATCGATAAATCAACTGAGCTAATTTTGAAGCCATAAAACTATTCCTCTCCTCAACAATAACTTTGTAAACATTAGGATATCTATATTTAACCTGGGTCAGAAGTTTGGCAATAATTTCTTTGCTGGGGACTTTAGAAAGGTCGATTTTGACAACTTCGGTTCTGAAAATCAAGCTTTTAACTATATCAACAACAAAATTCCATTTTTCTTTCCAAGTCAACATTTTAGAAAATCTTTTGAGAGTTATCTCTATATCTTGGTCTATCAGCGCAACATCAATTTTTTTTTCTTTCGCGAGCTTATATGCTGCCAACATTTCTGAGCCGGGGGAAACACCCACTTTCTCCCCGAGCTTGCGCTCAATCCATGCTCCAACTAAAGAAAACAAAAAACCTTTTACCCCAATTCTTCTAATGTTTCTTATGCTCGGGCGAGATTTGTTTTTATTGAGCAAGCCATACATTCTTTGCTTGTCAAGCTCTAAAGCAACAACATCTGGAGACTCATTTCTTATAACTTCTTCTACTTCATTCACGCTTTCTCTCGCGATATGCGATGTGCCCACTAAAACTAAGTTTTTGAATCTCACTACTGCAAGAGAGAAATCTTTATATATTTAAAACCTTATATTTATCAAAGCGGGATAACCGCAAGCATTATAACGCTAAAAACGAGGGATGAACTATGCTACGAGTAAGAAAAGTAACAGAAATGTATGATATGAAAGTCTTCACCGACCAAGGAGACTATTTTGGAGATATAGAAGAGACAATATTAACTCAAACAAAAGTGCACGGATGGAGAGTTAAAGCAACAAAGAACTCATTCTTGAGCCGAGTATTAGGAAGCGCAAAAGGAGTAATAGTGCCTCACACTTTAGTTAAAGCAGTGGGAGATGTTGTTTTAATAAGCAAAGCAGCCGTTCCAAATCAAGACGGCGACGAACCAGCAGAGCAAGTTAAAGAAGCGATGTGAGTTATGAGTCTAAATTCATTGGCGAAGTATAGAGGAACAGAAGAAGATACTTTTAAGCCTGAAACACCAACTGCTCTTCTGAATGAATTCATTCCTCAGCCAGTTATAGGATATTATTCTTCACATAAAGTTAATTTATTAGGAGACTTATACTTTGTAATTAGAGATGCTTGGGAGAGCCTAAAAACCACAGGAACAAACCGAAATGTTGGAGAGCTAACATTGGAAGATTTAGCTTTAGAAGAACCAGAATTCAATGAATTAATTGTTAAAGTAACTAAACTTTTGGAAACAACATATTTGAAGCAAGAACTAATAAAAAGATACAACCCTCCAAAAATAAGAGGAAAAAAAGATAACACTCCTTGGTTTTTAAGAGAATAATTTTAATGAATGCGCTTCCTACAAATTTAGAAGAGAAATTAAGAGTTCTGAAAAATGTTTGGGATACTTTAGAATTAAGAGAACAAAATTTTGGCAAAAAAACAAATCTCGAAAAATTAAGTGGCACGGTGTATGCGGATAATCAATTAGTTTACAAATTAGATCCTCAAGATACAGAGCCGGAAGCGCTGAGAAGAGTTCAAGGAGTTGAAAGAGTACAACAGTTTGTAGCATTTGAATATGGAGTATTAGTTTCTGAAAGAATTCGGCAAAAGAATTATGGGCCAAGAAGCAAAATAGAAAGAGTGCATCTAGAAAACTTATTAAGAACAATAATGGAGTTAAGAAATCGAGATGTAGAATTTTTAGACTGCAACGAAGGAAATATGCTGTACTCTAAAAGAAAAGGTTTTACTTTGATAGATTTAGGATGCAAAGAAAAACCAGAAATACCTATGCATAATTTAGCAGTTACTTTTTCAAAAGGGAAAAAAGATGAAATACACTTTTATCCTTTATTGTCTAGATATACTGAAGTAATTGATGCTTTTTATGATGTTGACAAGAGATTAGCTTTTGAAACGCTGATGAAATATGTTTGTTTTGAGAGAGATAAAGATTTTAAAAAAATAAATCCGAAATCAAGACAATTTGAACAAATTCAAAACACGCTTCAGAAATATGGGTTGAGTTTTGATGAGTTGTACTGTGATAAAGGTAGTGGAAGGATGTTTTTAGTTTAATTTTGTCGTCGATTATTACCCTCTACAATTGAATTTTGCAATGTAGAGGGTAAGTCACAAAAATAAATCCCAATAATAACTCATTTCATCGCAAATAAAACTTATTAATTCAGAATAGTGCTCTTTCTTAAAATCAGTTAAATTACTTTGGTCTGCTTTTCTTAAAACTTTAAGATATTCTTCTCTTTCTTTTCTGTGAATAATTATTGGCGGGTGCTTACATCTGAGTAAAATAATGTTCAAAAGTATTCTTCCAGTTCTTCCATTGCCATCCATAAAAGGATGAATTCTTTCGAATTTGTGGTGGAAAACAGCTCCCAAAACAAGAGGATGAAGTTTATCTTTATTGTTTTCGAGCCATTTGAGAAGTAAATTCATGTCTGTTTGAACATAATGCGCAGGAGTTGAATCAAAATTAGACTTAAAAACGCGAACATCTTCTGTTCTATAGCCAACTCTATAATCTATGTTCTTCATTAGTTCAGAATGTACTTTTTGTATTATTTCATGACTCAAATCCTCTTCATTGTTGAAAATATCAAAAAAAACTTTTTCAGTGTTCTGAAGGTCGTAAATTTCTCTAAGTGTTTTATTTTTTGGAGTGAGTCCTTCCTCAAGTAAATTTCTAGCTTCATTAAGTTTTATTGTATTTCCTTCTATTGATGCAGTATTGAATGCAAACTCTACTACAAAATTCTTTAAGATTTCTTTTTTTGTTAATTCATCTTTTTTATTAAACTCTTTGTTAAAGTGCATTTTGCAGGCTTCAACTTTTATTAATTGTTCTTTATCTAGAAAATCATCTCTTTTTAGTTTAGCTTCACGTATATTTTCTTCATATCTGTTAGATTCTGTGAAATTTTTTATTGTTTTGTAAGCTTTTCTTATGTCTTTGGCATACTTTGGCAGTTTTTCAAGATTTTTTTTAACTTCTTCTATAGAACTTCCTAAGTAAGCAATATCTTTAGCTATGACTCTTTCCTTCTTTCTCTTTGAAGCTCTTAAGTAATAATAACTCTTGTTTCCTACGTTTTTCTTGTAAACATATACCATGCTCTATGTTGGTGTGCTGAAGTATATAAATCTTACCCTCTACAATTGAATTTTGTAATGTAGAGGGTATGATTTTGCTTTTCATTTTGAATTTCAGTATTAAGAGTAGTTTTATTACGCTTAATACATTTTATAAGAAATATTACTCAGTGGCGGGCTTATATTGAGCAACAATTTTATCTAAATTTTCTGTTGCTCTAGACTTACTATAGAATGGGATTCCTTGTTTCTTTGCTTCTGATTCTATTTGTACATTTCCAGAAAATATAACTACATCGCCATGTGAAACTTTTTGGATATTCGCATAAATCCTAAAGCAATCTCCTTCAAGACTATCTAAAATTATAAGATCATAGTGTTTTTTTCGGATTTTTGTTAAACCAGACTCATAGTCTTCTGCTAAATCTACATTCGGAGTAAGATATTCTTGGAAACGCATTTGAAAAATTTCTCTCCAAGTCGACTCGTCATCCACACATAAAATATTATTTATTGCCATATTTAAATATAGAATAATAAAATATTTATAAACTTATTGTCTGCCGCCTGCGTCATAACTCTCATCAAGTTTTCGGCTGTTGGTTGCCTCAGCTTCACTTATCTCAGAAAAATAATTCGTTAAATTCTGATGTTATTTTGGGAGTGTGTTATTCTTCTTGGAATTAAATGATTAACAACCTTTAAATATTGCTAATTAAAATATATTTCAAAAGAGAATGAAAACAACAATACTAGGACTGCCGAATTCATACGATTTTTTGATAAAGAAAGCTGTCGAAGGATTCTTCGCTGGAAAAAATCCTGAGCAAGAGATAAATAAAGCGAGATATAAAGTTGCATATCATAACTCTGAATTGCAAAAAGGAATTGATTTAAAGGTGGAGAATGACATAGATATCTACGACAGACTTTTAAGAACTGCAGTAAATTTCGGCTTAACTCCGAAAAGATTTGGAGAAATAAAAACATTAGAAGACTATCTTTCAATTCCTCGAGGAAAACAAGATGCTGAAGCATCTGCGATGGTAAAATGGTTTAACACAAATTATCATGTAGTACAACCAGAGATTGAGAAATTACCTGTCCTTTCACAAAAATGGATGCTAAGAGGAACAGACCAAAACAAAAAATTTGCATTAATAGGCCCATGGACACTGCTGTCTTACTCTGCAAATAAAACAAATCATTCTACAGAAGAATTATTTGATAAATTAAGCGCAGAGTATGTCAAATTAATAGAATCGCAGCCAAACAAAATAATACAATTAGAGGAGCCATCATTTTTGACTCATGGATTGCCAGAATTTTACAAAACATTCTTAGAGAAATTAAAAAAACAAGTTCACTTGCATGTTTATTTCGGCAGCGTTAAAGAGTTCGCTGACAAACTTTTCGAGCTTCCAGTTGTTGGATTCGGACTCGATTTTATTGATTGCTCAGAAAATTTAGAAATTCTGAATAAATTTCCTGCAGGAAAAACATTGATTGCAGGAGTAATAAATGGAAGAAACGTGCATAAAGCGTCTACGAATACTAAAAAACTCTTGGACAAGATTGTTAAACATGTTCCTGAAGAAAGATTGTATGTTTCTCCATCTTGTTCACTAATGCATGTTCCTTTAAGTGCAAAGGAAGAAGGGAAAGAGAAAGTATTTAGCTTTGCAGAAGAAAAAATAAATGAACTAAAACAAATAAATAAAGGAACAATAATTTATGAAGAAGTTAACGCTGGAAAAGAAGAACTACCTTCTGAAAAATACTTCCGCTCAAAAAAAGAATTCTGGGTAAGCAAAATTCCTTATCCAACAACTACTATTGGAAGTTTTCCTCAAACAAAAGAAGTAAGAAGAATGAGAACGTTGTTCAATGAAGGAACGATTGATGAAAACAAATACCAAGAATTCATCAGAAAACATATTAGGGAATGCATCAAAAAACAAGAAGAACTGGGCTTAGATGTTCTAGTGCATGGTGAATTCGAAAGAAATGACATGGTGCAGTATTTTGCAGAAAATTTCAACGGCTTTACAACAATCGAAGGAGCAGTGCAGTCATACGGCACAAGATATGTTCGACCACCAGTAATAACTGGAAAAGTTTCAAGAAAACACCCAGTAACATTAAAATGGATAAAATATGCCCAATCACTAACATCAAAGCCAGTTAAAGGCATGCTAACCGGTCCAGTAACAATGGTGCAATGGAGCTTTCCAAGAGAAGACATCTCTAAAGAAGCACAATATTATGATGTTGCAAATGCAATTAGACAAGAATTAAATGATTTAGTTCGAGCGGGGATAAAACATATTCAAATCGATGAGCCTGCAATAAGAGAAGGACTGCCACTTGACAAATCAAAAAGAGAACATTATTTGACTCATGCAGTAAATGCTTTTAGAAGTACATTCTATCAGGTTCCAAAATGGGCAATAATTCATTCGCACATGTGCTACTCAGAATTTCCAGAAATAATAGAGCACATCAAACAAATGAATGTAGATGTTTTAAGTATAGAAGACAGTAAAGCAAAAGGAAAAACAGCGAATTCACTTAAAGACGGAGGTTTTCCAGCATCAATCGGACTAGGAGTTTATGACGTGCACAGTCCTCGAATTCCCTCTGTAGAAGAAATGGTCAAAATTCCACTATCTTTGAATTTGGACCCTCGAAGAATTTGGATTAATCCAGACTGCGGATTAAAAACTCGAGGAGAAGAAGCCTACTTGCAATTACAAAAGATGATGGAAGCGGTGAAAGAGTTGAGGGGGAAGATTATTTATCCAACAGATTAAATTCTTCTTCTATGTTAGTTAGCGACAAAAATAAAGCATTGAAAATTTTGCTAACTAATATTTGCCAGACATAATCATTTAATGCTTTACTTATGTCTGGCATTATGTGAACATTAAATAATTAGTCTCTTTGCGTTTTTCAAGTCGTAAATGTTGAATACTAAAACCGCTAAGTCTTCTCCTTCGTTATGATTTCCTGGGCTCATTGATACTGTGTTTTTAATTATTTGTTTAAAACTTCCAGATTTGTGAACTGTTTCGTGAACGTGTCCATGCAAGGTCAATAATGGTTGGCGTTCTTCAATAAATCTTTTTAATGCCAGACTACCGACGTGATCCCCATTCATAATAATATCGAGAGTAGTGTTATTTGGAGGGCAATGAATCACGTACACAGTTTTTTCCGGGCTATTTATAAATAGTTCTGAAGATAAATCTTTTTGAATTGAATCTTTGAGCTCATCACCTCCATTAAAACTAAAATATTTCCAACCTTCTTTTGTACTTTTAACACCATCTAGCCTATAATTATTTATTTTTCTATACTTGTATGCTGCAAGTAAATCTACAGGAATATTACTGAAATCAAATTTTTCCCAATCTTTTATTCCGAAAGGAGTAATAGGAACAAAAGAATAACCAACAATATCAAAATCTTTATTCAAACTAAACCTTTTATTGTGAATTAATTCATACAACTCTTTACCTTTTTCTTTCAACAAGTCTAAATTCGCCGAACAATCATCATTACCCATCATTAAATAAACAGGAATCTTTCCTTTTAACGGAAAAAATATCTCTGGCAAAATGTGTTCTATAAATTCTTTTTGACCAGAAATAAACTCTTCACTAGGTACGTTTTTAGGTAAAATGTCTCCTCCAACAATAACCGCGCTAACATTCATTCGAATAGCGCAATCAACCAATTTTTTGTACTGCACCAAATTACCATGAATATCTGCAGTATAAAGCACTTCAAAATCCATAACACACAAAAAAAGCAAGAGATATTTAAACTTTACGACCTCAAGGCATAGAATAATTCCTGAGTGATTTTTGTGTTTCTTGTAAGAAAACATCTGCTTCTCTAAGCGGTATCTTTTGCATAATGTCACATCTCTTCTTTTTATTATAAACTTTTATTTTTTAGAAAGCTTTTTATTCTTCATTTAATTTCTTTCATATATAGACAACTGCGCAGTTTATAATTAATTAGGCACAGTTGTCTATCTCGATAACTGCGTCAAATTTATAAACTATAAGTCACGCAGTTATCGATATGCTGCTAGTAAAAACAAAATTAGCTCCAAGCAAAATTAATGGTATAGGTGTTTTTGCAGCTCAAAAAATACCTAAAGGAACAATAACTTGGAGATTTGATCCAAAATTTGACCGTACATTCACTCCTAAAGAAGTTTCTAAACTGTCCAAAATTCAATTCGATTTGATAAATCATTGTTCATACCTTTCTAAGAAAACAAACAGATATATTTATTGCATGGATGACAGCAGATTCACTAACCATTCCAATAAACCCAATATGGATAACAGCAAAGTTCTGCCTGGAGATTTAGAAACATGCGACATAGCAAATCGAGATATTAAAGCAGGTGAAGAATTAACAGTGGACTATAGAATTATCGATGTCAATGAATTTGAGGAGTAGATTCAAGAAATCTTTAAACTCTATTCTTCTACACCCACTGCACTATTGTAACTATGGTTCCAACAATTAATCCAACCACTAAAATTTGAATTGCAATGTGTGCAAAGAATTTTTTGTAATGAATGGAATGTTTTGTGAGATTGTAAATTTCCAGTCCATATTGTTCAATAACTGTTTTTTCATTGGAAGTTATTTTTTGAAGACTAGAGATGTATTTTTCTGGCGAAACACTCGAGATTGCAGTGTGATAAAAAACACTTTGCTTCTGACCTTTTCTAGAGAATAATTTTGGAGGCTTTAAAGA
>CAYHXI010000023.1:0-14924 GCA_964360565.1 uncultured Methanosarcinales archaeon
TGATGAAAAACAGATGGGCTTAGAAGGTGTAAGAGATATATTAGCAAATTCGGCTGGCAGAGCTGAAGATTTGGAGAAACAAATCTTGAATTTAAGAGCAAATCAAAACACAGTAAGTGGAACATATCTTCCTTTTAAACCTGAACAAATGCAAACACTAGAAAGAATGTATGAATCCAAAACAGAAATGAAAAAATATCCAAATCCTTTTTTGAATCAACCGGAGTGAGAAGAAATGCCCATAAATGACTGGATTGTAGATAAAGAACAGACAAAACGAATTACCGCTATTTTTAGGCCGAGGAGAGGTTTAGAATCAAAACTTTTGCAAGCAGTTGACGCTGCAGAGAAAAGAAATCCCTGTGTAGGATATTTAGTTGTTGATGTTCCTTCTACTTTTTTAGAGACAACAAAAAGAAGATATTTTAATCCGGATGAACTAATCATGGCAGAAAGTGAAGGCACTGCAAGATATGGAGTATCAAGTTCTTTTGAATATTTCGTTAGAATTCCATTAAATGAAGAAGGAGCTAAAGCAAACTTAGTTGAAGCATTGAAAATGGAAAGCGAAATTGTTGGAATTCCATTTGCTCCACAGCTTTTAGAAAATCCTGAAAGAATGGGGCATTATGATGCAATTAAACTAACAAAGAATGGAGCTCATTTTCTAACAATAAGAAGATACACTGAAGAAAGACCAGATGTATTAGAAATTGTTTTAGTCGACCCAATAAACAAAAATAATGTTTTCAGAAGAAAAAATACTCAGAAAACAAAAATAACAAACTCAAAAATATTCAAAGAAACAATTCCATTAGTAAATCAATACGTCAACAGAATATTTAGAGCGCTGGATGAGAAAGGATTGGTTAAGCACGATTAAGGACTAACTTCAATAAATGGAGGTTCTTCTTTTGGCTGTGCAAAGTTGGAGAAATTATCACCAATATAAAAAATGCTGTTCTTGAAAGATTTGCTGGATTGAGAGTTATATGTACTTCCACCTTTTCCACTATTTGTTATTTCGCATTTGAAATTTTCGCTTTGACTTCTTGAAATTACTCTTTTAGAAAACTCATCTAGATAGCTTTGGTAATTCTCAGCAGAGTTGTCATCTGTTCTTGCATAAATTGTTGGTTGAGGGAGAATAACATTTTGACTCAGAAGGTTTTCCTCATCTTTTCTAAAATAAATAAAACCTGCAGCAACAATTGCACATAACCCTCCCAAAATTACTTTCTTTCTCATATTCTGTAGAATATAGGTTTAGTTTATAAATTCTTTGACAAAAAAATACGAGCCACTAACCATCAACCACTGACTACTGACCACAATCTAACTCTCATACTTCATCAAGTTAAAGTAATTCTTTATACTGCTCTTAATATGCTCCATTGTAGCAGTTGTTTCTTTCTTATCTTTATCCAGATGAGGACCGAAGACGTATTTTTCGAAGAAGACTCTAAGCAAATACATCGTTGGCTTCATCTCCCATCTTTTTTCGTAATCTGTCTGAAGCCACGCTTCCATATTAATCAATATTTTTCCAGTTTGGTATTTTTTTCTTTTGCCGTCTTCCTCAACTATTTTATCTTGCATTTTGGAAACCTGCATTTCGAATTTTACTATTCCCTTAGCATAATCAGTTATTTTTTTGTCAATGTCTGCTTTGAGTTCAATGAATTTTCCCTCAGGAGTTACGCTTTCAACATGGTCAGTTTCTTTAAATGCAAATTTTTTATCTTTGCCTGCGTCCTGAATTGTTTTAACTGCTTCTTTAATATTAAATATTCCTTCATAAGTCATAGTTGCTCTTCCTAAAGATTCTCTTTCTGCCATTATACTTCACTCTCCAATTTTTCTTGAATTTTTGATTTTAAAGTGACTGCCTTTAACATTAAGTGATCCTGCCAAACATCCTCTATTTTTTCCTTAATAATGTATCTGTGATAAAAATCTTGAATGTATTGCAAAAATTTATTTCCCGCAAATCTTTTCTGCCAGTCTAAATTCATAGTTCCATGAACAGTTACTTTAATCCTTCCTTTCTGAGTTTTTATTTTCTGGCCTTCTTTTACTATTTCTACTTCACTTATTTCTTCTGCTTTCATTTCAACATATAATGTGTATTGAACATATTCATTAAGTTTTCTTTTTCCATAAACTTCTATTTCGTCTTCATCAGATTTGTGAACGTGTTTTGTTTCAAAGAAAAGATACAGTTCGCTTGAGAGCCATCCTCGCACAAATTTTACCAGCTCAGGAATGTTAAGAAATCCTTTGTGTTTGTAAACTAGAGGAGGAGTTGTCCATTCCAATGAAAATATTTTTACCATTCTTTCACTCCTGAGTTTTTTTCGCCCAGAACTCGCCAAGCTCTTTTTCTTTTAAGTATGTTGGAAGCTGCAAGTAGGTTTTTACTGCATCTAGGAATCGTTCTGTATCTTTAACTGCTTGAGCTTGATGACCTTCTAATTTTTTCTTGAGAAGTCGATAAAGAATAAATTGTTTGTAGCTTTTAAGAATAGGATGGCTCTCCCATGCAGTTTCCGGGTCAATAATTAAGTTTCCAATTACGCTTATTTCTACTTCCCCTTTATCTGCTTTGAATCTTTTATTCTGCTGAGTAACTTCTACTTCTTTAAGCCCTAAAACATGAACGTCAATATCAATTTCGTACTTGAAAAGCTTACTTCCTCCTTCAGGCTCTTTGCCGAGCCTCCATCTGAACCAATACTCTTTTCCAGTTGCAGGGTTGTCTTTCTGAAGGAAAAAAACTTCGTTAAATTTATCATCTGATGAAGAAGCATAGCCATTGTCAACCACCCATTCATGCATCAATTTGTATAAATAACTTAAAGAAAATACATCCTTGTAAGTAATTTGATTATTCACTAACTCCTGCTTTTCAACTCCAGATTTGAGATTATATCTGTGCTGTAGTCTGGGAACCGGCATAATAAGATAGTAATGTTCTGAGTTTAAATAACTTTTGCGAATTCAGCCTCTGAGGCTTCATTCAACAAAAGTTTATAATTGTGTACTTGAAACTAAAAATTAATAAATGAATGTGTGTTTTTAACGTTTGGAGGGCAACAAATTGACTGTACAAATATCTGTAGTAATACCAGCATATAATGAACAAGATAATTTAGAGCCTTTGTACAAAAGGATAAAAGAAGCCCTAGACAAATTCAAAAAAAAATATGAAATAATATTTATAGACGACGGAAGTAGAGATAGAACTTTTGAAGTTTTATCTAGTTTGAGAAAAAAAGATAATTCTGTTAAAATCATTCGATTTAGAAGAAATTTCGGGCAGACTGCATCTTGGGATGTTGGATTCAAAAATGCCTCTGGAGAATACATAATAACAATGGATGCAGATTTACAAAATGACCCTGCAGACATTCCGCTTTTGTTTGACAAACTTAAAGAAGGATACGATGTTGTTTCTGGCTGGAGAGTTGACAGAAAAGACAGCTTTTCAAAAAAGATATTCTCTATCTTTGCAAATTATTTGAGAAGAAAATTAACTAAAGAAAAAATTCATGATGCAGGATGCTCTCTAAAATTGTACAAAAAGGAATGTTTAGAAGATTTGCATTTGTATGGAGAAATGCACAGATACATTACTACTTTGTTAAAATTAAAAGGCTTTAAAGTAGGAGAAGTAAAAGTAACTCACCATCCTAGAATTCACGGTAAAACTAAATATGGATTTAAAAGATTATTCAAAGGTTTTTTTGACCTTTTGTTCATAAAATTCTGGAATGATTTTTCAACAAGACCTCTGCACTTTTTTGGATATATTGGATTTGTGCAGTATGTTTTTTCTGTTTTGATAGTAATAGAACAAATAATTAAAGCAATATTTTTTGTAAAAAGACTTGATTTGGGCCCGTTACTTGTTTTAGCAGTATTATTTTTCATAACAGGAACTCTAACTTTACTGTTTGGTTTCTTGGCAGAGATAATGGTAAGAAATTATTACAAAGATAAACAGAATTATGCTGTGAAGGAGAAGCTGTGGTGAAAATTACTTTTTAAAATACTCAATCGTTCTCCTAATCCCTTCCTCTAAACTGACTTCAGGAGCGTATCCTAATAATTCTTTGGCTTTTTCTAAACTTGCAACTGCTCTTTCTGGTTCTTTCTGAGAAAGCACAGCATAATTCGGATTCCATTCTTTGCCTAATAGATTTGCAATTGTTTTAGACAACTCAATTACGCTTGTTTCGACACCGCCACCAACATTAATTATCTCGCAATCGATGTCTTTTTCTACAGCAAGAATGTTTCCATTTACAATATTTTGAACATAAGTAAAATCTCTTGTGTGAGTGCCGTCTCCAAAAATAGTTGGTTGTCCATTATTTAAGTAAGCATGAATAAATTTAGGAATTGCTACAGCGTACTGAGATTTTGGATCCTGCCTTGGACCAAAAACATTAAAGTAGCGCAAAGCAACAGTCTTAAGTCCATACTGAGCGTTAAAAAACTTGCATAATTCTTCCCCTGCTTTTTTACTAAAAGCATAAGGACTTAAAGTTGGACTTTCAACACCTTCAACCGAAGGAGGAGGTACTCCTCCATAAACTGAGCTGGATGAAGCGAATGCAACTCTTTTAATATTGTTTAATCTTGACGCTTCCAAAACATTAAAAGTTCCATCTATATTTGTTGAAAAGTAATCGTGAGGGTTTTCAAACGATGCAATCACTGCTCTTCTTGCTGCAAGATGAAAAACATAATCAATATTCTCAAACAAAGGAGTTAGTTCTTCTTGATTCGTTATGTCGACTTTATGAAAATCTATTTTGCCAATTACGCTTTCTAAGTTTTTTAGATTTCCTGAAAATAATGAATCTATGACTCTAACATCATGGCCTAATCTAACTAATTCTTCAGTTAAATGTGAGCCGATAAAACCAGCTCCTCCAGTCACCAAAACTTTTGACATGAAATGACTTGAACTTGAGGTGTTTTTAAAAGTTGTGTACTTCAAAACCCTCCACCGTCACATCCTCCTCCATCACATCCTCCAGAGTCAAAACTCCCTGAATCAAAACTTCCAGAATCATGGCTTCCAAAATCAGCGCTTCCTAAATCATGTGATGAATGGTCGCTTACTCCGAAGTCGTTTCCTGAATGACTGCAATTATCTGTATGAGAATGGTAGTCTCCAGTATCGCTCAAAATTATTGACCAGAACAACAAGTCATTAAAAGAATGGTCATCTGCATTAGAAGACTTGCTGGGATATGCTGAGTTTTTTTTAGAAACTCTGCCAGAGTATTTTCCCTCTAAGTAAGTTCCTAGATTAGTTTCTCCATTAAAAACTCCTGCGGGCGCATCATCAAATACTTTGTCAATCAATATTGCTTTTTTCATAATGTATTCTGCAGGAGAGTATCCATTTCCTCGTATTACCTTTTCTCTTTCTGATTCTAAGGTATGTCTTAATTCTTTTGTGGTTGTCATAATGTTGTTTGATTCCTGAGAAAGATATTGTTGCGCAATATCGGTTAAAACGTAAACTTGTCTTTTCCAGAACCAAAATCCTCTGGTGTCTTCTTTGACGTTTCCTTTGCTTTCTTGCAGAGATAATATTTCTTCCAGTTCACTGTTAGAGTTTGGTGTATTTACTGAACCTTTTGCTTGCAATAATCTGAGTGTATGCAAATCATTGTATTCTTTTCTTTCACTCTGACTTAAGTTGTTCAATTCATTTTTGTAGTTTTTCATTTTGTTACCTCCTATTTCACATAATCCGGGTCTGTTGTTTCATATTTTATTTTGGTTAAGTCGCATTTGTCTCCAACTTTAAAAGAGTCAAATGTCTCTTTGTTGACGTAAATGAATTTTTCTTCATTCAAATAATAGACTCGCGCTCCTCTCATGTCTTGTTTTAAGTAAATAATGTGGTCTTCATCATCAATCATTCTTGTGCTTCCAAAATACATCAATAAAACAATATCTCCGCAGAGTACAGGCACATAATCATCAGAGTCATATTCTCTTTCAGGTTGATACACTTTGTTTGTTATTGTGGGGGGATTTCTCAAGTCATATTCTGTTATTGTATTTGAATTACATCCTGCTCCGGAAACACTTGCTAATGCAAGTATAATTCCCGCTAAAGTTTTTTGTTTCATTTTTTGCCTCAAATAGTTTGTTTATCTGCCTCCTTGCAGAAGGTTGTATTGCATCATTAAGGAATTTACAACATCTGATTGTCTTTGTGATTCAGAACTGTATGATTCAGGACTGTATCTTGTTGAGTTGTTATTCTTTTCGGAAGAATATTGTTTTGAATATTGTTCTATGTTGTATGAACTTTCTCCTCGAGAGTTATTTCCTCTAGGAATATAAGAGGGCACATCATTAGGCATTAAGTTTAACGCCATCAAAGATGCTGCTCCGAGACCCACCGCCAACACTGTTGCCCCAACTATTTCATTAAAATATTTGTCAATTATTTGTTGTAATGTTTTTTGTTTCATTTTTTTCCTCCTAATTTGTTTATTTTCAATAATCAGTGTATCGGCTGAAAATAAAAACAGTCTTTGTTATTTTTCTTTAATAATTCATCTAAAATCTCTTTTTGACTGTTTAATGCTTTGTTAATTCTTTTAAACTGGTTTAGAATTTTTTTGTTGTCCATTTTTTCTCCTCCTAATTTGTTTTCTTTCTTCATCTTCAATACTATCTGTCTTTAGTACTATTATATAGTTTCTGTACATATACTATGTAGTTAACGAAATATTTATATAGTTGACAGATAGTATTTGTTTGTGAAACACAGAAAAATACAACTAATCGCAGGAACTACTTATTCTATTTCACTCCCTAAAGAATGGATTAAAAAAAATAATCTCAAAGAAAAGCAAGAGTTGGCTATTTATGAAAAAGGAGATAACACTCTGCTTATTTCTCCTTCAGAAGTCAAAGAAGAAAAAAGAGAAAAAATAAGTATGAATGTAGATGAATTCAAGAGCAATATAGATAGAGTACTTCTTGAATTATATTATTTAGGCTTCGAAACAATTGAGCTTTATTCTAAAACAAAACTCAGCAAAGAAGAAATAGCTTCAATTAGAAAAACAATCAATTGTATGAGCGGAACAGTAGTAAATCATGAAGACGACAACAAAATAATCATCAAAGTTTTGCTGGACAAATCAAAAGTAGATATAATACAAGCAATATATCGCATGAGTTTGATAGTTGAACAAACTTTAATCAACATTTCTGAAGGAATAAACATGGAAGAAATAACAATTAATGAAAACGAAATAGACCAACTATATCATTTAGTTACCAAAATAATTTCTTTAGCAATAAATGATTCTGTTCTTCTGCGCTCTTCAAAAATACAATATGCCCAATTGATTCCTTCTTATCTTTTGATAGGGAAAAAACTAGAGAATTTAGCGGACGTGCTGTATTATTCAGCCAATCGTTTGAAGTCAACTAATAAAAACTTGAGCAACAAAAAAGAAATGCTCAGCACAATTAAAGAAGAGCTTAACCGAACTTTCAGACATGTTCTCGCAGATTATCCTTCGATGTTTATTAGAGTGACTGATGAAAAGATAAAAAAGTTAAGAGAGAGTGCAAAAAGCACTAAAGACCAAGTATTGATTGATTATTTTAACAATGCAATAAAATTCCTGATAGATATCCAAGAAGAAGTAATAGATATCTCATTCTATAAAATAATGACAAAGAAAGGAGTAATTTAAATTTTAATAGGACTAAAACAGTTAAAAATCATTCTGCTGAAAGTTAACAAAGTAAGAGGAGTTGTTTGAACTTTTAAATTTCCTTTTTTTATTGCTTCAAGAATACTTCCAATATCTTTCTTTGAATCTATAAAAGAATAAGTGGTGTTGAATTGAAACAAAAAATGAGTGTCTGAATTTCCAACTAAAGGCAAAGAAACTTCTTTTGACAATCTAATTGCTCTTTTGTTAAAATCCAAATATTTGGTGTAGAAATGAGAATGCTCTATTGCGTCAAATAAATCTAGATTCTTTTTTAGTTTAGTCATTAACGCTCTAGGATGAGGATAATACGGATGCGGAGCAATTACTAAATTATGAGAACACTTCATTTTTCTTAAGTCTTCAAAAGAATTAATTCGTTCGATTTCCTCTTGAGAGAAATTGTATAATAAGACGTGCTTTTTTTCGATTGTTCTTTCGCAGCCAGGGATTAATAGTATGTTTCTTTCTTCAGCGTATTTGACTATTTCTTCGTTGTACAAAACTTTGTTGTGCAAAGTTATTGAAAGAACTTCAAAATTTTCTTTCGAAGCGATATCAATTAATTCTTTTGCACTGTGTTTCACTATCGAATAATCTTCAGGGTCTTCTTTCGAATGCAAATGAAGGTCTGCTTTGAGCATGATGAGATTATTTTTTAGATGGATTTTAAAGGTTGTGGATGAATTTGGAAATACTCTGTTGTTTTACATATGAGGATTTTTGGAAGTTTTTGTGAAGTGGAAAATTGAGGGGTTATGTTCAAAAATAAGAATAAAAAGTCCAGTTAGTTTTTTTTCGATTTATTGGTATAACCACCTATTAAACCTTTCGGAATTTTCATTAACATCTTTTCTTTGATTAATATTCTCAGTCTGTTTCGAATCCTTGTATTTTCTTAAAAGATTTTCTAAAAAATTTTCTACTACATGACTTGATGAGAAACCTGCGAACTTACTCGAATGGGTACAGTAAGAATAATCAAAGTATTCAGCACTAACTTCTTTTCCTTTAACATGGAGTTCATAACGGTTTCTTTTTCCATCATCCTCCCATTCAGTTGTTTTTATTATTTTTACCACAGCATCATTTAAAGTGGTTCTAGCTCTAGTTATCTCTTCTCTTCCTCTTCCACTAGGTTCTTTAATGTTCCAGTGAGCTATATGAGTAACTACATCTAATTTTTCAAAAAGTGTTTTTGCTTCTGATTCACACATTTTGTATGGTTCGTTCATCATTGTTTTACCTCCAATACTTATGTATAACGGTATATTTGATTTGTTGCTATATTAATTTTACTACTCCCTTTAGGCAGTATTTTTTGGAAAGTTTTATAAATGGTCAAATAATAGTTTGTGCATGCTGAAAGAACAATTAGAACAAATAGGATTAACAGATAGAGAAAGCAAAGTATATCTGGCATTATTAGAGTTAGGATCCACTACCACGAGTAAAATTATAAGAAAAACAGCGATAGAATCATCAAAAATATATGATGTACTGGAAAGACTAGAACATAAAGGAGTAGTTACTCACATTATAATGAACGGAAAAAAGCACTTTAAAGCAGCAAAACCTGACAAATTGTTTTATTTAATAAAAGAAAAAGAATATCTGATAGAAAACATGTTACCACAATTAAACTTATTATACAACAAAGTTGCTGAAGAAGAAGATGCAGAAATAGTCAAAGGCAAACAAGGAGCAAAGAACATTTATGAAGATATATTAAACACTGCTAAAGACTGGGATATTTTAGGAGGAAGTGGAAAAGGAATTACTACTCTGCCATATTATTTACCTCAGTTTTATAAAAGATTGGAAAACAAAAAAATATCCACAAGAATATTGTTTGTTGATACTGAAGAAACAAGAATACAGCGCCAAGAATTAACAAAACACAAAAATATTCAAATAAAATTCTTGCCAAAAAAAATACAGAATCTGCTGATATTATCTGTCTATGCAAACAAATTAATCATAGTACCAATAATCCCGAATATAGAAGAAATGCCCTTAGCAATACAAATAACCAGCAAAACAACAAGCCAAGGATTCAAACAATACTTTAACTGGTTATGGAAAATATCTAAAAAATAGGGGGTTGAAAAACTTCTGACTCAAATAAATTAGTGTTTCAAAGACTTTAAATGTGTATCTAAACACAGAGAACATAGGGTGAATTTTCCCACCAAACAAACTTCCTTTGTTGTAGAAGATAATGAGGTAAACAATTCTCGTATGAAAAACAGACCAGTTTTTGATAGCAAAACACATTTATGCATCAATATAAACCACTCACATTTCTCTACTTCTAGTATATCAATATTATCATTTTTGATAATATTAAATAAAGAAAAGTTTATATACTAGTTCACCTATAAAAGAATTATGAATGCCATAACCCTTTTAGAATACTTAAGAGAAAGTTCATTAGCAGTCTTTACAGTGAAAGACATCTCAAGAATAATAGATAAAAGCGAAGAGTATACTTCATTAACATTATTTCGTCTAAAGAAAAAAAATCTCATTCTTGAGATAGAAAAAGGAAAGTACTGTTTGAAAGATACAAATATACTTGCAATTGCATCAAACTTAGTTTTCCCCTCATACATTTCTTTCTTAAGCGCATTAAGTTATTACAAGGCAACCACTCAAATACCTGTAGTTATTGAAGTATTTTCTCCAAAAGTAAAAAAAGAAATAATCTTCCAAAATTACAAAATAAAATTTTACAAAACAGAGTGCAAAAAAATTTTCGGATACTCTAAAATGATTATCGCAGGCAAAACAGCATTCATTGTAGATGCTGAAAAATTAATTCTAGACTGCCTATTCTCAAAACAAATATATTTAAAAGAAGTCTTGTACTTGCTCAAAAATTTTAAAATAGATAAAGAAAAATTGTTTAATTATTCAGTTCGTTTAAGCTCAAAAATAGTCTTCAAAAGATTAGCTTACTTGTTGAAAATAACAAAAAACAAGTTTGATAAAATGCTGCCAAAATGGTCAAATCGTTACGAACCTTTAAATCCTTTTTTACCTGCCAAAGGAATTAAAAACAAAGAGTTCAAATTAATATTAAACGAGGAAATGTATGCTTAATAAAAAAGACTTAGAAAATTATAGAAACATAACTAATCTTAATTTAGGACAAGTTGAACGAGATTACCTACAGCATTTAGTACTGATGTTATTATACAAAATAGCAGACAGACACTTAATTTTCAAAGGAGGAACAGCGCTTCACAAAGTATACTCTCTTCCAAGATTCAGCGAAGATTTAGATTTTACTCTTTGTGAAGAAATAGACATGAAAAATCTTTTTGCTAAATTATGTAACGCACTTAAAACAAGTGGATATGATTCATCTTTTGAAATAAAAAAAGAAATACCAACGGGAAAAACTATTAGATTAAAAATAAACGGACCTTTGTACACCGGCCAAGAAAACAGTAAATTTTACTTAATTCTAGAAGTAAGCAATAGAGAAAAAGTAATTTTAGACTCGCAAACAAAAGAAATCATACCGCCATATTCAGATATTGTTCCTTATTTAGTTAAAGTTATGGATTTGAAAGAAATATTTGCTGAAAAAGTAAGAGCAATAATAACTAGAGATGCTGCAAGAGATGTTTTTGACTTAAACTTCCTGCTGGATAAAAATATAAAACCTGATTTAAAATTAATAAATGAAAAACTGAAATACTACAATAAATCTTTTGACAAAAAAGAATTCAAAGATGCAGTTGAAAAGAAAACTAAGCTGTGGAAAAAAGATTTGACTCCACTAATATTAAACTTTCCAGAGTACAGCACAGTGAAAAATAGAATTTTAAAAGAATTCAATATTTAACCCACCACTTAAAACAATCCATTCTCCCATAACGCCCTAATCTCGACAGAAAACTATATAAAGGAGCACATTTTACTACTAGATGTGTATCGGTAGTATATAAGGGATGAATATTAAAAAAGAGGGGTGTAAGATATGGCAAAAAGAAAATCTAAAGCAGTTAAAGCTAAAAAAGGCAGTTGGTGGTCACATCTAGCAGGCAATGAATTGTTGCTTGTGGGTTTAGCAGCATTGTTAGCCGTTGTTGGACTAGTACTGATGTTTTTAGAATCGATGTAATAATTTTGCGAGTTCAGATGTAAATATTTTCACTCAGCAGAATTGTATTTAAAATGAAAGCAAATGGGGATTTGGTTTTTACACTCATGGTTATTTTAGTCATACTGCTTCTGTCTTTCATAATAATGAATATTGAGAGAATGACATGATAAATACTGTAAAAGAATCTTTGATGCTTCTTAAGAATTCTCCATTATTGATTCTTTATTCAATTCTAGCAGATGTGGCATTTTTGATATTTTACACTGCTTCAGGAAATATATTTTCAGAATTAGTTGGAAATAGAGTGGCAAATTATGCTCCTTCGCTGACAAAAGATTTTGCATTGTATGGCTACGGAGCATTATTTAAGTTAGAACTGTTTTATATCTTGCTGTTTCTTTTATCTGGACTTTTAACATCATATGTAGTTTATTGTATTTTTCAAGGGTTGGCTTGGTGGCTGGCAGCTAAAATAGTTAAACAAAAAAATAACGGTTCACAATATTTGAAAACATTTTTCAAACTGAATCTTGTTTGGCTACTGGCGTATGCACTCTATTCCATCAATGATTTTTTTGTTGCATTTAGAGAGAAGATAACTGGAGAAGTAGTTATTATAAAATATCCTCTCCTAGCAATATTTGTTTCAGTGCTACTTTTAGCGTTAACATCTTATGTATTTCAAGATATTGGAAAAACGCTCAAGTTTATACAGAACAATTTTTTAGTTTTCTTGAAAACATTTGTTTTTGTAGCTGTGCTGATGTTCATAGTTGACAGATTACTTGTTCTATTAAGATTCAATAAAGAAGTACAACTATTTGTTGGGCTGCTATTAGTGTTTATTTCTTTCGCATACTCTAGAGTGCTCCTAATCCTGAACTTTTGCGTTTTATATAGGAAATAGTCAAAAGTTCAGCAAACTATCCTTTTGCGTCAATAAGCAAACATTGGAAACGCAAAAGTCTAGTAATCAAAAGCTTTAAAATGTGAGTGGAGAAATAGTACTTATGGCTTGGGTGCATAATTTAAATCCAACAATACTTAACTTACCTTTTGGTTTAGAGATAAGATGGTATGGATTGATGTATGTTCTTGCTTTTCTTTTTACGTATTGGTATATTAGAAAGAGAATTCAAGAGAGGAAGACTAACCTAACTGAAGATGATTTGGATAGCATTTTGTTCTGGGGAGTTATTGCACTCATAATTGGAGCGCGACTATTTGACATACTTTATTCTCCTTCAGAATATTTTGCTTCGCCGTTGAAAATCTTTGAAGTATGGAAAGGAGGATTAAGCTTTCACGGCGGACTGTTAGGATTAATAATTGCGGTTTTGCTATTTTGTAAAAGAAGAAAAATTTCTTTTTTACACGTTGCAGATTTGATGTGTGTTCCTTTAGCGCTTGGACAAGCATTTGGAAGATTAGGCAATTTCTTCAACGGAGAATTATACGGCGGGGCAACAAATCTTCCTTGGGGAATAATATTTCCAGGAACAAATACTCCGAGACATCCAACTATGATTTATGAGGCGCTCTACGATGTCGTAATATTTTGGATTTTGTGGAAGTGCAAAGATTCTTCAATGAAAGAAGGAAGATTGTTTGGAATGTTTCTGATTCTTTATTCAATCTTTAGAACTTTAACAGAATTCTTAAGATATCAAGAAACATCATGGATGTGGGGACCGTTATCAGTTGCACAGTGGTTGAATGTGCCGATGCTTTTAGCTGGAGTTTGGTTGATGAGGAGGAAGTGAAGAAATTATGTTTGCAGTTCACTTATTGCGTTTCTTGTTTTGTCAATGAACTCACTAGTTTCTTTTCTTTATTTAAACACCATCTTATTTTTCCTTCAATAACTGACATCTTTTAATTCCTCCAACGATAATTTCTTGACCCAAAAAAAACGAGCCAGTTCTAACAATATCTAGCAGAACAACGTCTTTATTTTTAAGATTTTTGATTAAATCTTCAGTAGTTTGAACAATAAGTTGTATGTGCTTTGAAGAAATTTTCTGCCATTCGCGAATCTTTTTTCTTAAGTCTTCATATTTTTCTTTCTTAACTACACAAAACAAGTCAATATCGTTCGCATTGATTCCTTTTGTTAATACTGATCCAAATAATGCAACACAATCACATAATTCATAGAATTTTTTTATTTCATCGCTGCAAACTTTTGCAAAAGAATTTAGTTCATTCTGAGATAATACAAATTCAGCAGTTTTTTGTCCTATTTGTTCATCTAGATTGACTTCATAATATATTGCCTGCCCTATTTTTTCAAAAGTTAATATTTTCTGTTTTTCAAGCTTCTTCAATATTTTATATCCTCCCATAGGAGAAAGATTTAGTTTTTTAGATATAGAATTAATGCTATGTCTTTCAGTCCAATTTCTAATTAAGAAGTTTACTGTTCTAATTTCATTTTCAGTTAGCGAAAACATAGTTTATACCTCAAGTATATAGTTATATACTAATAGTATATAAAGCTTTGTAAGAAAATTATTTCACACTGAAGTTTTTGAAATCTTGATCGGAATCTTCATAGAGAAATTTAGAAGTATCAAAAACATCTCCTTCATTTAAAGAATCATAAACTTCTTTTGAAACGTAAACAGTTTTCGAATGAGGAACTCCTTTAAAATCTCTCGCAAAAGTAATTATAAAATCTTCGTCGTCCATGTATTGTATAAGTTCATAAGTGGATGGAGACTTAACCAATTCACGTTTCATATAGACTTTCTGAGACTCATATCTTTTTTCAGTTATTTTACCTGACTCTAGAGATTTAGTACATCCACCAATTAAACTGAGTGCTAATGCGCCGATGCAGAGGGATTTGTTTAGGATGTTCATTTTTTCTCAGGAACTATAATATCATCTAAAGAGTCAATGCTTCCTACTAAGTGGTTTTGCGACTTGAAAACATATTGACATTCTTTGACTCTTTGGGAGTTATGGATAAAATCAACTTCAACTTCAAAACGTTCACATTCAATAATTGGAATGCTATATTTTTCTTTAAATCC
>CAYHXI010000024.1:0-14271 GCA_964360565.1 uncultured Methanosarcinales archaeon
TTAATTAAAATGAAATCATATCTTTGAGAGCTGAGCAATTCTTCCGCTTTATTTTCAATCTTGAAAGCACTCATTTCCGGAGTTAAATCATAAGTTCTAACCTTTCTGCTAGGAATTAAAAGCCTCTCTTCATTTTTGAAAATTCTTCCACTCAAACCATTAAAGAAATAAGTAACATGAGCCCATTTTTCAGTCTCAGCAAGACGGAATTGTTTAAGTCCTGCTTTGCTTATAACTTCTCCTAAAGTATTTTTCAAATACTCAGGATGAAATGCAACTGGAGCTTTGATTTTAGCATCGTATTGAGTCAAACAAGTGAATTTTAAGTCAACGATTTTTTTGCGTTTAAAATGGTTGAATTCTCCCTCCACAAAAGCTCTAGTTAATTCTCTCGCTCTATCCGACCTAAAATTGAAGAATATTATGCGGTCTCCATCTTTAACATTGCATGTTTTTTCACCAACAATAGTAGGATAAATAAATTCGTCAGTTTCTCCGCGGTTGTACGCTTCCATAACTGCAGTTTCTGCATCTTTGTGATGGTGACCTTTGCAGTTGACCATAGCATCATATGCTTTATGCTCTCTATTCCATCTATTGTCTCTGTCCATTGCATAATATCTGCCAATAATTGTTGCAATGCGCCAATTTTTGCTGCAATTTTTGAGTTTGTTTTTCAATTGTTCGATGTATTTCAATGCGCTTTTTGGTGGAGTATCCCTTCCATCAGTTATTGCATGAACAAAAACTTGCTTTACATTGTTTTTTTTCGCCATCTCTAAAAGAGCAAATAAATGTTCTATGTGGGAATGCACTCCTGCATCGCTTAACAAACCTAGAAGATGCAATGCTCCTTTTGTTTTCATTGCATTCAAAAGAACTTTGTTTTTGAAAAAACTTTTGTCGTCTATTGAATCTGATATTCGCACTAAATCTTGCTTAACTAATCTTCCCGCTCCAATGTGCAAATGTCCAACTTCACTGTTGCCGATAAATCCTTTTTTTAGCCCGACAGATTCTTCTGAAGCTTTTAAAATACAATGTGGATTTTCTTTTTGAAGTTTTGTGAAATAATTTGCATGCGCAGCGAGAATAGCATTTCCTTTAGTTTGTTTAGATATTCCCCATCCATCTAGTACAATAAGCACAACTTTTTTTTTGGTTTTCATTTTATGAATTTACTATTTTTTTATCCTTTGACAACTTCAACTTCGCTTCTACTCTTCACACCTATTCCTATTTTCATCGCTCTCTTTATCTGTCCGTAATCTTCAGATTTTTCTTTATCTAAATTATTTTCTAAGCCTCTGTACTTCAACAAATGATCCAAGCCGATTAAATCAATACTGACTCTGTCTCCAGATGCAAAAACAAGTCCAAGATTTTCAACAGTGCCTTTATCAGGTCCTCCAGTTACAAAAATTTTTCTCGCATCCATTACAATTAAGTCAGGATAAAGCGCTTTGTTCAAATCAGCAAGCCTTTCTTCTATTTTTCTAGTATGAATATGAAGCACTCTGTGCTTAATGCAAAGCAAAGCCATAGTCAATTTCAAAGCCATTGTAAACTTCGCTCTTCTATGCGTTTTCATGCAAGGTAAATAAACAATTTTGTTGTGTTTAAAAATTTCTTCAGCATAGCTTACATCTCTTAAAATGTCGCTGTGCAGTTTTACTTTAACCCAATCTTGCTCTTCAACACAAACTACTTTAACTTTTAATTTATCTGCTAACTTCAGAGCGCCCATTCTTCCAAGTACAAGTCTTGTGGGAAGCCAATGTACTCCTGCAGATGCGCACATAGTTATATCTTTGATTCCAAAATCATGCAGAATATCTATAACTGCTTTTAAAAATTTTAAATCAGTGCTTGCAGGATAAGGATCATCGCTGTTGAAATTAGGAACAATCAGAACAGAATCTGTTTTTTTGAATGCTTTGCTAAGACCTCCAATTAAGTCTATTGACTTTTTAACATCATTCTTCAGCTGATGGATAGCTTTAACTTCACTAACTAATGCTTTTCCAGCTCTCACGAATTTGTTAGGTTTTTTCTTAGGGGCTTCTCTTTCTTTTTGAGTGTGGTGAGTATCGAACAAAGTTCCGTGACGATAATATTTCTTGACTCTGTCAATGAATTCTTCGTAGGTGATCATTTTAGTTTTTTTGTCCAAATTTATTGGACTTAAGTACGACTTTTTAGGACAATAAATTATTTCTCTTCTCTTTTTTACAGTGCCTTAGCAACCAACTCACTAACATCAATCTTGCTAGTCTTGTTTTCTATGGTGTTTGTTGATACCACTTCTTTTGCTCCTGCGCTGAGGATTTTTTGTAGTGCGTTTTCTGCATAAATTCCATGAACGCAAACACAGCAAACTTTTTTGGCTTTTGCTTTTATACATTGTTTTACTGCTTCAATCATAGTATGTCCTGAGCTTACAATGTCGTCGATAATTACCACTGTTTTACCTCTAACTTTCTCTGGCTCTCTAAGAATTATTCTAACTTGTCTTGAACTGTATCTTTTCTTTCTAAGAACAATGGCTTCTTCATGAGCTTCAAGAGCGATTCCTTCCGCCCACTGATAGCTTTCCATATCTGGGCCTAAAATGATTGAGTTTTTGTAATTTTTTTCTATGAATTTAGCCAGCAAATGATTTGCTGTTAATGAAAGTGCAGACGTGTTGAAAATTTCTTTCAAGCTGCTAATTCTGTGAAGATGAGGATCGATTGTTATGAGTTTGTTTGTACAGCTCAATAATTTTGCCATGATTGAATTGGATTTACATTCACCTTCATGAAATCTTTTATCTTGACGCATGTAAGCTAAATAAGGAGCAACAAGAATGATTTTTTGAGCGCCTAATTCTTTTGCAGTGTTTGAAGCAAATATTGCTTCCATCATCGCTTGGTCTGGGTTGGGATGCATCGATTGCACTAAAACTATTTCTGCGCCTTTAATGTTACACTGAAATTTTAAGTACAATTCTCCGTCAGGAAAACGTCTTGTTAATAGTTCAGAGTATTCTGAACTTGTTGTTTTTGCAATCTTTTTTGCGAGTTCTTTCGAATTCGAACATCCTACAATTATTCTTTTCATTTTAGACCACCGTATTTTGCTTTTTTACCTAAATGCTCCTCTATCCTTAAGAGCTGGTTATATTTTGCCACTCTTTCTCCACGCGCTGGAGCTCCAGCTTTGATGAATTCGGAAGATATGCCAACTGAAAAGTCTGAAATGAAATCATCTGTTGTTTCTCCACCTCTGTGAGACACCATGACATTCCAATCATTATGAGCAACTAATTTAGATGCGTTTAAGGCTTCAGTAACCGTTCCGATTTGATTTAATTTTAGTAATAAACAATTGCAGCTTCCTTGAACTATTGCTTTTTGTATTCTTTCAACATTTGTTGTCAATAAATCATCTCCAACAATTTGACAGCTTTTCACTTCTTTAACCAATCTTGCAAAGCTTTCGAAATCTTCCTCATAGAATGGGTCTTCTATGGAAATTAAAGGATATGCATCAGACATTTCAGTATATTTTTCCATTAAATCATTTACGCTTGATTCAACTCCTTCTAAATAGTATTTTCCTCCTCTATAAAAACTTGTTGCAGCAACGTCTATTGCTAACTTTATTTTATTATCATAGCCTAATTCACTTGCTGCATCCATGATTAAATTAAATGGCTCTTCATAGCAAGTTAAAGGCGGAGCAAAACCTCCTTCATCACCAACATTTATCGCACTTTTTCCATACTTCTTTTTTATAACTTCTTTTAATTCGTGATATATTTATGAACCAATCTGCAATGCTTCTGAAAAAGTTTTAATTTTCACAGGCATTATCATGAATTCCTGAAAATCAAGACTGTTTCCAGCATGTTTTCCTCCCTCTATTATGTTAAATGAAGGAGTAGGTAGAATAAATTTTTTTGAGCCAGATAATTTTCCAATGTGTTCGTATAATTCGCAATTTTTTTCTTTCGATGCTGCTCTGCAAACAGCCATGCTGACTCCTAACAAAGCATTTGCTCCTAATGCAGATTTGTTTTTTGTGCCGTCGAGCTTTATTAAAAGATTGTCTATCTCTTCTTGCTCTTGAACATTTCTTCCGAGCAATCTTTTTGCAAGTATTTTGTTAACATTATTTACTGCTTTGCTTACTCCCAATCCTTGAAATGCTTTAAGATGGTCTCTTAATTCGAACGCTTCGTGAACTCCTGTGGAAACTCCACTGGGGACGCTTGCTCTTGCGCAGGCATTATTTGTAGATACTTCAACTTCTATCGTAGGATTACCTCTAGAATCAAATATTTGCCTTGCATGGACTGATGTTATTTTGGATATGTTTATCACCTTTTTTGTATTGAATATTTTGATTAAATGGAGTTTATAGATTTAAAGCTTTGCATATTCTTTAATGTATCTTTTTATCAAGTACTGTACAAATACGTATTCTTTTCCGGTTTTTTGAGACCTTTCTAATGCAGTATAATAAGATGCTCTATTGGCGTATGAAATATCAAGCATGGGAAATTTATTTTTGTTTAATACAAAATTCAGTAATATTCTGCTGATTCTTCCATTGCCGTCCGTGAATGGGTGGATTGATACAAATTTTAAGTGTACTAATGCTGCAAGTTCAACCGGATAAGTTTTGTTTTTATTTTTATCATACCATTCAAAGAATTCTTTTAAAAGAATATTCAGCTCTGCTGGATAAGGCAATTGCACAGTTGTTCCTGATATAGCAACTTGATGGTCTCTTATTTTTCCAGCTATTTCTTTGTCAACATTCTCTAGCAAAACTTTGTGCCAGTAAAGTACAACATCAAGATTTAAGTCTTTTTTATAATCTAACATTATGTGAAATAGTTTTTTGTGAGACTCAGCTTCTCTTATATTTTTAACTGGCTTGTTTTTAGGAGAAATGCCTTCTTTAAGAAGATTAGCGGTATCCTTCAAAGTTAAAGTACTTCCTTCAATTCTATTGGTGTTGTATGTAAATTTTATTAGAAAATTTTCTAGGTATTTTTCTTTAGCAGTTTCAGGAATTCTTTTGTATTCTTCAGAGAAATCAGTTTTTATTTTATTAAGTACATAATACCATTTTTCTTTAAATAATTCGTGAAAAAATATTTTTTTAATGTTTTCTATGTCTTTAGGAATTTCTTTGCCTAAATATTTTTCTTTCTTTTCAACTTTTCCTTTGACTCTTAGAGTGTGTTCTAAATAGAAGAAAGTTTCATTGCCTATTTTACGTTTTCGTATTGCGACCATACATTTATCTTACCCCTACAAATATATAAATCTTGCGTTTTTTGAAGAAATGTAGGGGTAAGGTGTTTTTTTTAATAGAGATCTGCCTTTCAACTCCTAAAATAACTAGTTGAAAAAAGAAGAATGAGATACATTCTTTAAAGTATATTTTGTGATATATATATATATATATATATTCACCGATTTGTTTTTATATCTTCAATTAATACATTTCTTTTAGTAATTATTAGTCGTTAAAAAGGTGATAATATGACAACATTTAGAGATACTCAAGATGAAAAAAATGCAACTGAGTTAATGAAGGAGTTGGTATATTTTAAAGATAATGCTCAAGAAGTTGAATCCGCATCAATCATGTTAACTGGCATGGGTAAAGGAACTTCTTCACAAAAAAGAAGAAATTTGCTTAGAGCAATAGATTACACTAAATTGGCATTAGACAGAATGCGAAAGCTTGTAGTCAACACATATTTCTCAGACGAATAGAACAGAAATCTTTTCTTAAAAAACAGTTCACAGAAGACTGAGTAAATCTTCCAAAGTTAGCTCAGCTTGACGCATTATACTTTTGAGGTTGTTCTTCAAGATACAACTCTATTGCTTCTTTAATATTGTCCATTGCCTCATCTGTATTTTTTCCTTGACTTGCAACACCTAATGTAGTGCAGTGTGCAACAAAAACTGAGCTCCCGTCACTTAATTTTTCTTTATTAATAACAACATCCATAAAATATTTTTTGGTCATATGACTACTATTGATTTAGTTATTTTTAAACGTTGTGATTTTTTGGAGAGAATATCTTACTCCTACAAATATATGACTCTTGCGTTTTTTAAAGAAATGTGGGGGTAAGGTGAAAACTCCAGTTAGTTTTATATATTTGTCAAAGAGTACACTTCTTATGAAGCTGAAAACTTTAAGTCCTAATCAGATTATAACTTTGAACGATTTTCCTGTGCATAATGAACAGATTCTTAAAATATTTTTTAGGATTTATCAGAAAGGCTGCGGCAAAATTATGCCTCCTTGTCCTGTCTTGCATAAGAGTTTTGTGTCTTTTAGTGGAAGTTTGCAACGTGTTTTTGAAGAATTTTCCGGTAGAAATCCTCAAGCAGAATATTTTTTATTAGATGGCAGCCATAAAACAACTGCTGCAGCTTTGAATGGGTCAAAAATAAATGTCATGATTTTTGAAACTGATAAAGATATTAAAGAAGCTCGAAGTATGGTTGAAGCGGGCGAGTTATTTAGTTTAGCTGTTGAAAATACTATTAATGAAAGTATTCTTGATTTGATGAAGCATTTTAGTAAAAATCCTTATTTTGAAACTGTGCAGGATAAAACAGTGAGAATGATCGCAGAAAAAATAATTCCTAGATATATGTATTAATTATTTTTTTGGCAAATGGTAAATGATTTCTTTAACACATTCATTTAAAGGCGTAGTTATATCTATAATTGTTCCATAATCAAATTCTGTTGTTTTTTTGTAAACTACTCTGGCAGCATCTTTACCAAGTGCTTTTTCTCTTTTTTTATCTCTGTCTATGCAAACTTTCAGAGGCGCTTTTAAGGTAAAGATTCGATGAGGATATTTTAGCCTTTTTACTAAGTCTTCAATTTGCGACTTCCAATAAAAATTTCCATCAAAAATAACTGGCGTTCCTTTATTTAGAATTTTTTTTGCTTCTGGAACTATTATTTCATTTGCTTTGATAAAACTATTTTGAGAAATATATCCTTCTTCTTTATCTTTGAATAACTTGTGTTTATCAACTACTTCGTCAATTAGAAAACACTTTGCTTCCAGTATCTTTGATAATTCTTTAGCAATTGTAGATTTTCCACATCCTAAAGGTCCTCGGATTATTATGTAATATGTCATTTTACATCTCTTTAACTTTTTCTATCAATTTTTTAAATGGAGTAATTCTTTTATTTATTCTTTCCAATATATCTTTCTTATTTTTTTTAGATGCTTGTTTATTTTTGTAAATTATATCTAAACGCAGTAATAAGTAACCAATTTCTGCACATATTTGAACAAGGGAAAGCATTTGAATTCTTTTTTGAGCAATTCTGGAACTAGGATAATTGTACGTTTTGAAGAATAGCTTTTTGTGATATGATTCCAACTTATACGAATCGAAAAAATATATTATGTCCCATTCAGGTACTCCACACATATAAAACTCCCAATCTATGAGTTTTATTTTGTCTTTTTTGCAAAATACATTTCCTCTAGAAGGATCCATATTAAGAATAGAAAATCTCTTTCTTCCAATAAACGCTTTATCATTTATTTCACATAACTCTATGGCTTTTTCAAAATAAGAATATAATTCTTTAGGTAATTTATTATCTGCGCGATATTTATACTTAACATAATTATTGTAATATGGTTTAACTGCACAAGATAATGAATAATATCCCTTTCTTGCGCAATCTGGTTTCTTCAACGTCTTAATATCGTGCAATCTCCTAAACCATTTGGCCATAGCAATAACAAATTTATCAGTAGCTTTCTTTGAAGGATGTTTACCTTCCAGAAATTCCTCAACAAGAAAAACTTTAGGAATAATTTTTTTAGAATCATCAAAAAGATAAACCTTAGGACCAAATTTCCCATTAGTAGACTTAAGAAAAAAATATTCTTTCTTCAAACTTTTAAAATGAACGTTCCTAATCCTCAAAACGTATTTTTTATTCTTAGTCTTAATCAAATAATTCAAATTATGATCTCCTTTTCCAAGAAAAGAAAAGTTAACTAATTTTTTTCCAAGTTTTTTGCAGATTTGTTGTGTTTGTTTTTTAGTGATGTTCACAACTCTTTAATTAGAACTTGGCGTTTATATAATTTTCTAGATTATTTCAAGTATTTCCAAGTAAACTTTATAATCCATCCAACCATCTTTCAACTCATGTCCCACGAACTAATCAAACAAAAGATTCGAACAATTCCAGATTTTCCAAAAAAAGGAATTATGTTTAGAGATGTAACAACACTTCTCAAAGACCCTGAAGGATTTAAACTTGTTATAGATGCATTTGCTCAAAGATACTCTGATAAAAAAATAGATGTTGTTGTAGGCATCGAAAGCAGAGGTTTTATCGTGGGAGCTCCATTGGCATACAGTTTAGGAGTTGGATTTGTTCCCGCACGAAAAGCAGGAAAACTACCTGCTGAAGTAGAAAGAGTAGAATATGATTTAGAATATGGCAAAGATAAGATGGAGATGCACAAAGATGCGATAAAAAAAGGAGATAACGTTCTTGTTACAGACGATTTAATTGCAACTGGGGGTACACTCTGTGCTGCTTGCAAATTAGTAGAAAAGTTAGGAGGCAAAATAGTAGAATGCGCATGTATTGTAGATTTGCCCGAGTTAAAAGGCAAAGAAAAAGTAAACTATCCTGTTTTCTCGCTGGTTGAATTTGAAGGCGAATAAACAGTCAGTAGTCTGTGGTCAGTAGGAATTAAGTTTCATCAACCAACTTTAACTTTCCCAAAAAAAGTCTTAAGCACTTCAGGAATATTTTCTACTTCATTTTTTATTGAAGATACTCTCATTTGTTTTTGAAAAACGTCTGAGAAATATTTTGCTAGAAAGTTGTCGTAATAGAGAGGATATGATTGTCCTCCAGTTATTTGCTCCACCATGTAAGCGTTGACTTTGGTTAAGAGTTTATTTAATCGAGCTTTCACATCCCAATCTCCTTTTGTTTGGGACTGATAATCTCCGTCTGTTGCATGAATAAGATATATGTTCCAATCTGAAGAATTGAACTTTGTTGAAATTATTTTGTCTGCAACTTCTAAACCAGAACTTAAATCTGTTCCTCCTGCTGAAGTTGCTTTGAAGAATGAGTCTTTGGCCACTTCTCTCGCTCCAGTATCATAATGAATATATCTTCTTTCAGTTTGTTTGTAATGCTTTTGAATCCACAAATCTATCCAAAAAAAAGTGTGTTTTGCGACATCTATGCAACTATCCATTGAACCTGATGAGTCCATCAAGTATATTACTGCTGCTCTAGTTTCAGGAGTTTTTATTGGAGGAGCATATCTATGCCTGAAATCAGGTTTTTCAGGAATAATTATTGGATTTTCAGGGTCGTACTCTCCTGAAGCAATTGTTCTCTTCAGCGTTTCTTTCATAGTTCTTTTAAAACTTCTTTGAGATCTTGGACCATGGCGGGAAATGCTTTTGTATTTGTCTCTTGTATCTTCAACTGAGCCGTAGTTCTTCGGCTCAAGTTCCGGAAGCTCTAAATCATCTGCCAACATTTTCACAATTTCATCTAATGTGAATTCTGAATCATAAACTGGCTCTCCGCTTTTGTCTCCGTGATTGTTTCCATTTTCATTTTCTTGAAAAGCATCTCCAAAATCTCCTTCTCCCTGCCCAACTCCAGACTCGTTAGAGCCGTAATGAAATCTAGGAATTTCAAGTCTTCTAACGGGAATAGTGATTGTTTTTCCGTTTATTTTGTATTTTTCAGTTTGAGAAATATAGTTTTTGAAATTCTTTTTAACTGCTTCTTTTATTTTTTGATTAAATCGAGCTACATCAAGGTCTATTCTTTTGATTGACATAAGTATTCTGTATTGTTTTGAGTATATAACTTTTGCTCTATACAATCTATTATTTTCACAAAAAGTATTAATACTCTTCAGTATTTATCTACATAAAATGAGGGAAAAAATTTCGTTATTCGTGGTTCGTATGTCATTAGTCGTAATGATTTTACTAATTGTAATATCCTGTTCTAAATCTCAGAGAATAATTTTTAGCGGGGAAGTTGTTAATTCAGAGATTGTTAAACCTGAGTTGCAAGAAAAAAATCTAGGGACTATTTTGTTTTCCATTTCTGCAAATGCTGAAGTGGTTGATGTTTCTGAGTTCAGGATAAAAATAACTTCAATTGAATTAGGAAGAGTTGGAGGAGAGCTAGTTAAAATAAATGATTTAAATTCTACTTTTAATCTAGTTGAACTAAGAAATAATCTTGCGCGAAAAATGATTGGACAATTAAGAGCTGAAGCGGGAAAATATAGTAAGGTAAAAATAACTTATCAGCTAGAACGCAAAAACTATTTGAGCCCTACAAACGTAATCGAACTTCCACTGCTTGTTGAAGTTAAGAAAAACTCTTTTTCAATAGTTGATTTTGAGTTTTTGATAGATTCTTCGCTGAGGAAAACTTTAGATGGCCAGCAAGTATTTGCTCCAGTTGTAAATTTAAAATTAAACTCGGCAAAAATAGTTGAGCTATCATCCGACAGAACATTCTCAACCGAAAATGAAGTTCAAACTGACAAATCTAAGTATGGTATGAACTTAAATGGAGTGATGATTCCTGGAGAAGGAATATGGAAAGAAACTCCGCTAAAGATAAATAATAATAAGATAGTTCAAGCTGATGTAATTCCTTATTTTTTTGACGAAAAAATCAGGCGGCTGAGCGAAATCAAGCTTTCCATAGGTGGAGAATTCCTCAACCCTACAAAATTCTCAGTTAAAGTTAACCAGACAACAAAATTAGTGCTGTCTGCAGTGAGAGACCCTTACACGATATCGATAGAAGGTCAAGGGATAATTCTTTCTGCAACACCAACAGAAAATTCAGAATATATTTTCATGCCAAAGAATAAAGGTTCTTTTATTGTAAAATGTATATCTTGCTCAGGAAAAGTAGTTGGACAGATGGATGTGGAGTAGTCTGTGGTAGGTGGTCAGTGGCTTGTAGTGAGTGGTCTGTGGAAAGTGGTCTGCAGTATTTAGAAAAGAAATATTTAAAATAAGATAAGATATATTCTTAAAAATGAAAATCCTTTTAGTGAACAACTACACAATTCATCTTGACGAATTAAAAGATATGCTTTCTGAAGAGGATGTTACAACAGTTAATAGTGAAGACTTGACTCTAGAGATGAGCAAAAATTTTGATGCGGTAGTTATTTCTGGAGGGTCGAAGTATGAAGTAAGCGAAGACCCGAAAGCTTTTGAAGAGCAATTTAAAATAATAAAAAGCGGCAAACCAGTTTTTGGAGTGTGCTTAGGATTTCAAGCAGTTTGTCATGCATTCGGGGAAAAGGTTGAGAAATTATCTCGCGGAATAGATGGCGTAGAAGAAGTTGAAAAATTAAAAAATGATGAATTACTCAAAGGATTCAAAAAAACATTCAACGCTTTTGAAGGCCACAGCTGGGGAGTCAAAAAAATAAAAGGAGAATTGATTACTCTTGCTAAATCAAAAGACTGCGTTGAAATGGTCAAGCATCCAAAACTTCCTGTTTATGCCACTCAATTCCATCCGGAAGTACAGCCAGAGTTAGATGGAAGCAAAGTTCTGAAGAATTTTTTGAAGATGTTTGGGAAGTAATCAAATCTTCAAAAATCCCAGCAGTACATCGTGTACAGTAATTATTCCTGAAGGCTTTTTGTCTTCTAGCAAAACACAGCTTGTTACTTCGCATTCATGCATGTTTTCTATGACATCTGATGCTTTGTCATTGAGGTTTGCCGTGCAGCAATTCATAGAAGTCATGATGTTTTTAATCTGCATATCTCCTAAACTTGCTTTTTCAGTGGCTCCTTTTTTATCTTTACCTTGAGAGCTTCCTTTACCTGTTTTTTGCTTCGACCTGTCTATAGATGATTGTTGAATTTGCAAATCAACAAGAGTTAGTATTCCAACAAAATTTCTGTTTTGGTCTACAACAGGAGCTCTATCTATTTTTCCGTTATGCATTTCATGAATTGCTTTTCCTACAGTATCATTTTCTTCAAGTACGACCAAATTTCTTATTGTCGCTAAACTTTCCACCTTTAAATTTCCAAAGCGATCTTTAATTTCAAAAGCAAGATCTTTAGCATTAACCACACCAACTAAATCTTTTCCTTCAAATACTGGAAGAGTTCTAGTGTCTGAGTCGATGAATGCTTTTGCCATAGTTTTTTCATCATCATTAGATTTTAAAGTACGAACCCCCTTCAAAAGGTTTGAAAGCCTCATGCTGTCAGTATCTGTTCTAGTTTTAACCAACATTTTTTTGTCAGCGTACCCAGCATATTCTTTTCCTTTGAATAAAATTGCATAAGTTTCTCCTGTACTTTTCATCCTTCCCATGAATTTTGAGACTGAATCTGTCACGTCAAATTTTACAAAATCTGTTTTAAGAAGTTCTTTTGCTGTTGTCATATGTTCACCTTTTTTAATTTGAATTTATCTTTCAAGTACTCTTCTTTCAATTTTTCTTTAAGAGCATCTTCGAAAATAGGATTTTTTCTTTCCAATTCAACACATATTCTTCCATCCTTAATAAATGTTTTTCTTGAGGGCTTTGAATAACTCTGTTTAGCATCTGTATTCAAAGCACTCTTATGAGGAGTTTGACTATTTCCTGATTGTTTTTCAAACTCCTCTTCATATTTCTTCTTAAATTGGTCAACGTGAGTTGTCATTTTGATAGGGGGGCCTTGTCTTAACTCTTTAACAGAGAGTTTTTTTATTTTTGGAATAAACCACAGCAGAGCTTTGCTTTTTTTATCCCACTCCCAACCTCCAGAAGGCTTGAACTCCTTCAACTCTTTCACGAGATGCTCAAATCCTTTGAGAATTTTTGTTCCAGCAATATCTTCTTTTTCTTTCAACGACTCAACTTCAACAATTAATGCACCTTTACTTTTTAACTTCTCAACATCTACTTTTTGCTCTTCAAAGAATTTTTTTGAAGGTTTTTTGAGAAATTCTTTTGCTGATTTTACTATTTTATTATATTTTTCTTCAGTTATTGCCGCTGCAGAATTTCTATCTGGCTGAACAGGGTCGATGATTATTAAGGGGCCGTAAGTTTTCGATTTATTAAGAACCATCTCAGGATTATGCTTGTGCGCTTTCTCAGGATCGATAATTGTTTTAGGAGTCCATTTTGAGATTGCTTTTAGCGCTTTTAAGAATCCGCCGTAATAAATGATGATTATGTCTACAACATGCCCTGAAAATCCTCTTATGTAGCTTTCTGCGCCGTAAACTTTCTGAGATTTGCAGAATTTCTTAAATAAACGGATATCATCAGTTGATTTTTTTGCTTTTTTATTAACCCAAGCAACATGTAATGGAGAAAAGTCAGTCACGTTGTGAGCGTCAGATGATTTTTTTAAATTAAGAACTGGAATAATTTCGTATTTGATGCTATTTTTAACGTGAAAATAGTCTCTGCTTCCATGAATACGCTCGGGCTTAAACGGCTTCAAAACTTTCTCTAGGATATCACTCAGTGCATCGTCAGCTCGCTTTACATCAAATCTCACAAATAAATCGATATCATAATCTCCTTTCAACCAAGTATTCTTTGCATAACTTCCTCCAGGAACTGCAACTGCATTTACTTTATGTTTTTTGAGCTGTTGATTGAGCTTTTTTAAGAAAGCGTCTGCTTCAGGAATTTTATCGTGCTCTGGCTTAATTTCTGCGAGCACCTCTTTGAGCATACTGTCAACTTTCATTTATATTCTAGAATTGAAAGGAGTATATAAAGTTTTAGTGAATTCGAATTTTGTGTTACTTTACAATTAATAGTCACATATTGTTGCCTTTTTTGCATATGTTTCTAAACTTGGAGGAATAATTAAGTCTTCCAAAGCAAGCCATCTGCCAACCGTGTTGCTATACCAGAATTTTCCTTTAAACAACTCTCCAAAGATTTCTTTATCCCCCACACAGTATAAATTTTTTCCTCGAATATACGCACCATTTGTAGGATTTTCATTTCCAATTAATTCTTCAAGAAAGTGAAATGCATCTTCAATATTAACCGTAGGTTGTAGTTCTAGCTTAACTATTATTTTATCTGAGAGATTAACCATTCTTTTATGTGTTTGTTTTTTGTTTAAATATTTTATGGTGTTGTAAACTCTATATGTTGACAATCCTACTCAAATCTCCATAAATAATTGTAGGATTAAATGCAGA
>CAYHXI010000025.1:0-14247 GCA_964360565.1 uncultured Methanosarcinales archaeon
CACAACCTGTGCAAGTCATCTTAGGAGTGTTTCTTAGTGTGCACAAAATTGGATTATTTTCTAAAATCTTTTTTAGACTGCTTTCATTAATGTTACCTAGTTGAAATTGGTTAGTTCCAGCCCATTTTCCGCAAACACTAACTTGGCCTGTTGCTTCAACGTATAATCTGAATTGAGCTGCGTAGCAATGAGTATCATTGACACTAGGATTAGTTTCTGCATCTAAAAGTCTTGCAGCGAAATGCACAAAAAAATTACTATCTCCTAGACATATTGTCTTGTTTATTTCTTCTTTAAGAAAATTGAGATTGCGTTGCTTCAATTGTTTATGATCATTTGGTGCTCTGAAAAATACTCCCTCTACTCCACACTCTTTCAATTGTTTGGCAGTTGTAGATATTTCGTTTATGTTTTCGGGAAAAACAAGATATGTTGCTCCTACATACAATTGTTCTTTTAATTTTGGCGTTCTTAATGTATTAATAGTTCTTAAAGAATTTAAAATATTTCTAAAATCATTCTCATTGCAATTATGTATTTCTGAATGGGTTTTTTCTCCTCCATTAATACTAACCCGCAACATATTCAAATTTTCAACAAGACCATTTGGGTCTCTTTTATGAAGCAGAGAACCATTAGTAATCAACATAGTTCCTATGCCATGTTGAAATGTTTTTGCAATTATATTGTCTATGCCTGAATATAATAATGGTTCCCCTCCACCTGAAAACCTAACAAAAGCAGTACCTTGTTCATTTATTTCTGTTATTAATTCAACTAATCTATCATAAGGAATGCTATAATTAAAACACCCTTTTGAACAGTTTCTTTTAGCTTTTGAAAAACACCCTTTACAATCATGATTGCACAAATTTGTTGGCCTAATTTCCACATACAAAGTTTTAACTGGTTTTCCATCAACTAAAGCTATAACATTCTCAGCATAATCATCTAATGTTAGTGGATATGTGTGGCTAGAGTTAAATGGGACTGTATTTGAACTAGAAGAACGTATTCTATTCCATCGCCCATATTCATTGGCTTTCTCAAAGATGAATGGACTTCGCATCATTCTAGAAAAGGATAAATAGTTTATAAAATTTATCATTTTAACTACTCTCAGATACTAACTGAAAGGAAATTTAGATACTTAAAACCAGCAGAATAGTAGATTTCTTACGCACAGCCATGCGCATCAGAACATTTTATAAATAATATTTGTTGAGGTAATGTTATGCAACCAATCGTAAAATCAGTGTATGACTCTGTTGTAGAGTTGTTTCCTGAGGATTCAGGCAAACGTGAGTTGTTATATGTTCGCAGGAATTGGATTTTTCCTAATCACTTTGATATTATGCTTGAATTGATTAGCTATATGTGTTCCAAGTATGGTGGGGATATTGTTGTTTGTCAGCTTGCAGCCATTCTTCATGACACTGGTTTAGTTTATAAGAGAACTTCTGCTTCTTCAAAAGGTCATGAGAAAAGAAGTTTAGAGTTTGCAGAACAAATACTTAAAAAACATAATGTTGATGTGAGAATAATAAAAAGTGTGCTGGCTTGCATAAGTGCAACAGAACCGGAAAATCAACCAAAAAACGTCAACGAAAAAATTGTTCGCACAGCAGATGCACTATCACAATTCATCAGCGTTCACTTTATTGCTAAAGCCGCATTTTCAGAAAACTTAGAAGAATACTTCTCATGGCTTTCAAGAAAAATAGATGCTGATTTCAAAAGAATATGCTTTGAACAAGAACAAAAGAAAGCAAGACCAGTACTAGAATATTATAAAGAAGCGTTGAAAAGATATTATGGTGGGAAAGGACGAAAAGCATAGAAAATAAAATTTGTCAGCCGACACAAATTATGAGTTCATAACTCTGATAACCTATTTTGTTGTTTATAATAAATTTCTAAATTAAATCT
The DNA here is from genome assembly GCA_964360565.1 of uncultured Methanosarcinales archaeon. GTDB lineage: Archaea > Nanobdellota > Nanobdellia > Woesearchaeales > ARS49 > CAYHXI01. Next base: position 1,930 of record CAYHXI010000025.1, read on the forward strand.
ATCTCGTAAACCATCTTAAAAAAAAGCCAAAGTTCAATATTCAGACCGTCCATATAGTTAATGGTTAGTGTGCAGTCGTTAGTAGTGTTTTGCATGCATCCACTTATAGAATCAATGAACAACTATTTACTTATAGCCAAAGACATAAATAATTAGACAAAAAGATGTCTTTGGCTAATAGCGAATGACATGTTTTTGTATAAAAATAAATGTCATTCGCTATAACTAAGAAAAAACATCAGTAACTGATTTCTTTTTCTTTAGATTTTTTTCTTGCATTAAAACCATTGCTTCTAAATCTCTTAAAGAAATAGCATGATTCACATCAGTGCTAAATTTATTTCCATGCCAGAACTCTTGCACATTTAAATTAATAAAACGCGCTTTCTTCGTATATGTTCTAAGTTCATAAGAACCAGTAGTTCCTCTGAGAGCACCAAGAGCTTCTTTTTCATCAGAACCACTATACACAACTCCTGAACCTTCACTAGGATATTTTGCAACTGCAATGTAATGTTTCATTTTTCAGCTTTAACAACAACTTTCTCTTTCTTAACTTGTGCTGTTTTCTCTTCTAAGTTCTTAAGTTCTGTTTTTATTGCTTTAGAACTTTCTTTTGCTATTTTTTTTGATTCTTCTTTTACTGCTTCTTTTTTTACTTCAGGAGCTTTAACTCCAACAGTCTCTAGAACTTTGTCTTTCAATCCTTTTTCTTTTTTATCTGTACCTTTAACTGGAAATGCTTTGCCGAACATTTCTGCAAAAACAATTCCTTTGTCGTCTTTTCTAGTTGTTATTCTTACTCTTGAAGGTGGATTTCTTATTCCATGCTTCCATATCTCTAAATTAATTGAATTTCCTAGTTTTACATTTTCAAGCTCAGCTTTCATATGTCTTTTTAGAAAATTTTGAACTGCATGAATTGCTCTTTTGGCTCGTTTATATCTTGGAACTCTGAGCCATTCTCTTCTTAGTGGAATTGTGTATGTTCTTTCTAGGTCTGCCATTTTTTATCACGCTTTGATTTTAGTTCTTCTCCAATTTCTTTTTACGTAAGTGTGTCTTCCTGGATGAACTTTTCTTCCTTTGCCGTATTTTTTTGGAACTGTCCATATGGGCGCCCACCTAGTTTGCTTTCCTGCTTTGTTTAATCTTTTTTTCCTTGATGGATGTTTGAATCGTGCCATATAAATTTGCGAGTTCGTTCGCTGCGCTCACTCACTCAGCAAATTTATTGAGTAAGTGAGTTTTTATTTTTTTATGTTTGCTCTTAGGTTTTGCTTCAAGAGTGTGAAGCTTTATTGTTATTGGTTTCTTTTGATTAAACTTTTCTTTTTAAGAAAAGTTTATTTTATTCTTTCTTTTTTTGAGACTTGCTCTTTTTAGCTTCATCTGTTGAATCTTCTTTAGGATAAGGTGGAATTACAACATTTAAATCTTTCATTATTTGATTGCTTAATTTATCTAGAAATGCAGTTCCTTTTGGAGTGGTTATTCTGCCTTTGTGATTTCCTTTTTTGCCTTGCTTTACAAATCCTGCTTTTTCAAGTTGTTGAAATACTTTTCTGATTATGTTTCCGCTTCCTTTGTACGTGTGCTCTCCAGCCATTCCTCTGTTTTTTCTTCCGCCGTAGTCCACTCTTAATTTTGACACTCCGATTGGTCCATATACTAATGTTTTTCTTAGAACTGAGGCTGCTCTTGTATACCACCAATCTGGACTTGCAGGAGGTCTTTCTCTACTTATTCCTGTTTTAACAAAATCTCCCCAAAAAGGAGGCTTTAATTCGTTCAATTTCTTTAATTCTCTTGCAGCTCTATTGATAAGCTCGTCTGCAGGAACATTGTATACGCTCATGTTTTAAAGTAAAGTAATAGTTGATTTAAAAACGTTGCGGTTCTTATTTAATCTTATAGTTGGCGAAGAAAGTTATTGGACACTTTTTTGAGTCGCCAACTATTTAGTAAAAGAACCTATTGTCCTATTAATTAGTTCTTTTACTATTAGTATCCTTTCTTCTCACCATAGTTGTTGCAGAATGAGCAGTTAACTTAATGAACTCAAGATCATCTTTGAACCTTAAGAATTCAGAATCTTCTTTTGCAATTAATCTATATCGCGCATCTTTTCTAATACAAGTAGTAAGCGTGTTTAATAAAGATGTTTTTCTATCTAATCTCGCATAAGTAATCGCTAAGTTGTAAATCAAATCTGTGCTAGAATGCTTGTTCTTTAACGCTTGGCCAAATGCAACTAAAGCATTTTTCGGATTGTTAAGTTTGAGAAAATTTAGCCCAAGTAAATTCCATATTTTTCCTGAAGATGTATTCTCCTGCAAAGCTAGACTTGTGTATTTGCTTGACTCTGTGAAATTCTCCACTTTGTACAAAATCAGTGCATGAGAATAGTATATGCTTGCATTTTTTGAATTTCCTCTTTTAACATTTTTTATTCTTTCTAACGAAAGCTCTAATGCACTTTGATAATCTTTAACACTCATTAAAGAAGGAATTAAATATTCTAGAACTTCTTCTTTCTCTTGCACAGTATCGCTTAATTCGTTGGCTTTCTTCAAAATTTGAGAGGATTTCTTGAAATCTTTGAGATGAAAATAGGCTATTCCTCCACACAAAGAAAGTTCTCTTGATTTACTGGGAAATTGAATTCCTATTTCATAACAACTCGATGCTCCCGAATAATTCTTTTGCTCTAAAAAAACTTTAGAGTCCTCTATCATTTGTTTGACTAAAACGTCTAAACTCTCGTCTTTACTTCCAGTATCTTGAACTGGATTTTTTTTATTAGTATGTTGATTTTCTGACATAATGCTCTTAAATAATAGAGAGATTAAAAAGTTTGCTATCTAGACAGATATTTTTACAACTTTACAAGGCACGTTAAACTCTTTTAAGAGAGCGAGAATTTCTTTAGTATTTTCTATTTTAGAAATTATTTGATTTGTTGCAGTTTTTACTGCGCCCAGTGTAGACAAAAATCCTTTATTAGAGTACACTTTATTTTTTGTCTTAGTGGTATAACCATATAATTTTCTCAAACAATTCATTTTTTCATTTTGATTTAAATTTTTCAAAGAGTAAGAAATCAAAGTTTTGTTTTCTTTTTGTTCTTGATATTGACCATACAAAACTAGCCCATAATGCTTAATTTCGTCCTTTAAATTATCCCAAGTAACATCATTTTCCGTTCCAACAATTACTTTTATCGGAAGGTTTATGTTTCTCAAATTCCATGTTTTCTCAGCAACAATCTCAAAGTTATTTATTGTTTCTTTGATTAATTGCTCTGTTTCTTTCTCATTGCTTTCTTTTTTTATCTCGAAGAACAAGTCTACGTCGCTTTCTTCATCGAAGTCCCCTCTAGCTATTGAACCGAAGAGGATTATTTTGTTTAGAGACTCCTTAATATTTTTTTGTTCCAATAACATGGAAATAAAATCATACGTGTATGCTAAAATTTCGGTTTGTTTCATTTTTCACCCAATAATTTTTCTATCAAAGATTTTATTTCAAATAAATTTTTTACTGCATCGTTGACAATATTTTCACTTTTGGCTTTTCCATAGCATAATTTATCTCTGAAGCTCTCTTGTTCAACTAACAGTTTGAGTACTTCATTCTTTTTTTCAAAATTTTCTTTGAAAACATCATTTGCTCTCTTAAAAGAAGCAAAAAATTTATGATTCACATTAAATCCAGGAGAGATTAATTCTTTTTTGTGAAGCAAGATTGCAAATAAATTAGTTGACGCTTCTGAAGCAGCAAAACCGACAAGTTTTTGTCTCTTCAAAAGCAGTCCAGCTCTAATTTTTTCATCAATATCTTCAACTAGTTCTTTTACCGCTTCTTCATGTTCTTGTATTGATGTCATAATCTAATAAATATGTTCAAAGTATTTAAATCTTTCTGTTACGCATAACATAATTTCTGTTATGAATAACATAAAACATCTAACACAATCTTTTTAAACGACTAACGACAAACAACCAACTACTAACTATTTCGGACCCGTGGTCTAGCGGTATGACGTCTCTTTGACGCAAATGTTAAGCGTTTGTTCATATGCTTTCGTTTTCAACATGGAGAAGGTCACCGGTTCAAATCCGGTCGGGTCCATTCAGACATATAGTAAAAATAAATCAAATATCGTTTAAAAACATATTTTAGAGCAATATATGGACACAGACATAGAATCAATTAGAAAATTATGTAGACAGTATAAACCAGAACATGATAAAACATTTGGGAAAAATAATTCTTTCAGGGCAATAGCAGTTTGTGGTTTGGTCACTGCAAGTTTAGGAACTTATTTGTCGAATTATTATGCAAATATACAACGGGCCATGATAAATCAAAAGATAACTAATGAAGTGCTTATTTTAAAAGAATGTCCTACTGGTTTTCTAAGCGGGCATACATTCTTAGTGATAAAAGATACTCTTGTTGATGGTGCATTCTACCAATACATGGATTTTTTCAATTTAGCTCACGAAGAACCTGACGATTTGTTAATAATTCAGTATTCTAAACTTGAAGAAAAAATAGAAGAAATGTCTTCCTCATTAAAAGGAGAACTAATTCCTAAAGTTAAAAGTAAACAGCATTTAAACCATCTCTTGAGAAGTCTTTGGGATTATAAAATGCCTTCTTCATACCTCAAAGATTTTTAAAAAAACCAAATCTCTCAATAGGTTCTAAACTCAAGAATACTTCCACTCCACCACCCACCATTCAATTAAATGTTTTAAGATTCCAGGTATTCTTCCGCACCAAGCGAAGTTCTTGAAAGATAAAATTCCATGCCAGTCTCCCAGACTAATTACGAGCGGTCCTGAGCGAGGGTTGTGAAAGACAAGTAGTTTATGATAAGTAATAGGTTGTTTGTGGGTTGAAGAGTTTTTAACTAAAGTAATTATGTTCTTAGCAATCACATACGCATGTCTTTCAGCATTCTGAGCGGTTTTTTCCTCAGGAACATTGTTTATGTCTCCTCCGACGAAAATTCGCTTGTGCTTCTCCAGCTGAAGAAATTCATTTACTTTAATGAATCCTTTTGAATCTGTTAAGTTGCCGAATTCTTTCATGAAAGAAGCATCAGGCAGTATTCCTGCGCACCATAAACCCACTTGAGCTTTTATTTTTCTTTTAGTATTCGTAATAAAATATCCATCACTATGTAAAACAATTTTTTCATTAAAAATTATCTTAACTCCTCTTTTTGTTAAAAAATCATAAGCATATTTTGAAGCTTTCGCAGGATTTCTATCCAGCAAACGATTGGAAGAGTGAACCAGTATAACTTCTATATTTGTTCGAGTTACTAATTCTCCTGCAATTTCTGTTCCTATCAATCCTCCTCCAATAACTAGAATCCTTTTAGAAGATGCAATCTTCACACCCATTTCAGCAGCTTCAAAAAAATCTTTGAGTGTGCAAACATTTTTTGTATTTTTTAAATTTATTGGATACTTTATTCCTGTGCAAATAATTAAATAATCAAAAGAAAATATTCTTTTGCTTGTTTTCACAAAGTATGGTGAAACTTCAATTATTTTGTCCTGAATAAACTTAGTTCTTTTGAAAATGTTTTTGTAAGGAATAGTTATTTTTTTAAAATATTTTTTGTCAAATGCAACTTTATGAATGCTTGGGGAAAATTCAAAATAGCTTTTTTTGTCAATTAAAGTTATTTCGGCTTTAGGAATTTTTTTCTCTAAAAGTTTTGCAGCTGCAGTTCCGCAAAATCCTCCGCCGAGAATTAGAATTTTCATTAAAAAAAATAACGAAAACCGAACTCATCCCCAACCTGAAGGTTGGGGTATTTACCGTTCGGTTTTCGAATTGAAAATTTCGCCCTAAAGGGCGAGGTATTAAACCACAAAATTTTCAATAAAAAAATCAGTGTTTAAGCCACTGATTGTCTACTCCCCATTTTAATGCTCCATGATGAGAGATTACTAAAAACGTTGCGAAGTATAGAAGTGCAAGTTCTCCTTTATTCATTAAAGGATTCCAGCCATTCGGTGCGTGCATCATTAAATAAGCAGCCAGCATTTCAACTGCAGATACTAGAGCTGCCCAGCGAGTTAATAATCCAAGAACTATTAACGCTCCTGCGACAGTTTCTATAGTTCCTGCAGCTCCGAATAAACTCCATAGTGGAACTCCATCGCCACCCAGCCATCCAAACTTTTGAGCTCCGTGGAGGAAAAACATTATTCCAACTAAAACTCTAAACACAAAACATAATTGATTTCCAGATTGTTTTAAATATTTCTCTATCATATAATCACCTCTTTGATTAACTAAGTTAAATTTATTTATATAGTTATGAAATTCACCATACCTCCGCAAATCTTCCGGCCACAACCGCAAATCTTGCGGAATTTGAGACGAAAAACATATAAAGAGTAAAATTTTAAGAATATTTCATGAACAAAGACAAAATCTATGACTTCGTGTTTTGGACAAGCATGGTGACTGTAATTATTTGGATGTTTCTGAAAGGCATTGGAGTAATAAACACTCCAGTTCTGATTCAATTAATCCCTTACGCAGGAGGGATATTTGCTTTTGGAGTATTCTTTCAAACAGTCAAAGGATTGAAAGAGGAAATTAAAGGTATTAAAGTTGATTTAAAAGATGTAAAAGTCGATTTAAATGAAATGAAGTTTGAACTAAATACTGTAAATGTTGATTTAAATGACGTAAAAAAATCTCAGCAAAACATGGCTCTAGATATATCTGAAGTTAAGACTAGATTAGGACATGTTGAGAGAAGTGTTAGTTGATGTATGTTCTATAGAAAATAAATATTTATATGCCTCAACAGAATTAATTCAATCTATACATGAAACCAAAAAGTTTAGTCACTCTTGCAACAGCAGGGATTACATTATTTGGAGCTGGATTTTGGTGGGGGGCGAATCTTGCTTTCAAGAGAGAGGAATCTAAAAATCTAGAACAAATAATTTCTCCTCAAGAAGTAGCTCCACCAGTTAGAAAAGTTCACAACAAAAATTTGTCTGAAGAAGAAAAAACGAGAAAATTCTATGTTAGCGCTTTAGAAACTCTCGATAATGTCAGCAATAGAATGCTGAATTTTTATAATAACTTAAATTATTACAAAAAAGATGAAAGTAAAACTGGATTTTTGTATTTAGCGCAGGCAAAAGAAAATTTACTGATTGTCGGACAAGATATCTCTTTACTTCAGCATAGAGCGAATGTAAATCCATTTATCTCTAATAAATTTGTTCAAAATCTGTACAATTTAAAATATAATTATGAAGAATTCAATAGAAATTATCTAGATGAATTAGAAAATGTTTTCACTCCAGAAGGAGTTTCAGAATACAAAGTTGACGTTGAAAAATTCTATGTTGATAAAAATAAAAACGCAAAAGATTTAGAGAGAGAATTGTCTGCTTCAATAAAATTCGCTGAGGGAAAGATTGAAGATAGATAAACTACCCTTTGTTTAAATTAAGTATTTTCTATCTAAAGATTCTGTTGTAGTCTCAAGCGATCGAGCAGCAGCATACACTTTATTCTTTGCAGCGTTAAGTGTTTTTACATGTTGCACAAGATTATCAAGAAAAAAATCAGGTAATGCTAACTCCTGCAAAACTTCAAACCGTTTATCATCAATAGCTTTTTTGTAACCAGCAACAGTATGTGAATCTTCAAAATACTGAATAACTCTTGAATCTAATTTAAAACCTAAAGAATTTCCATCCTCTTCAAACATTCCCAGCACGAATTTATCTGGAACGTATAACATAACATTATCAGGATGATTTAATTCATAAGCTAGATTTCTTCTTAATTCTTCCCAAAATCCTACTTTTTGCTTAATAAAAAAAGCGTTTGGAGTGGTCATATTAATTCTCCACCTTCAACAGAATAATTCTCATCTAAATCCAGCGTTAAATCAAACATTCTGCGAGTGTCTCCTGAACTGCGACATTCTTTTACTTTTTGGGCGATACTTTCCAAAACATTTTCAGGCAAAACTAATTCTTGCATAACTTTAATTTTTTTGTCAGCGATTGCTTTTTCATAGTTTTTGAGTGTTACAGCATCATCAAAATAAATAATTTGAGAAGAACTAAACACAAAACCATCTTTTCCTCTTTCAAAACCTAATAGTGCGAATTTGTTTGGAGCATATAACGTTTTCCAAAAACTTGGAGAATCAATAAAGAACGCGTTTGGCGTGGTCATTTTTGTTGTCCTTCTGGAACATTTATTTTTAATTCCAATTGAGAATCTTTTTGTACTTCCTCTACTTTTTCTTTTTGTTCAAAATATTCTGATTGTTTATCAATAGCATATAATCCTATTCCACCTAGCAAAAGAACAGCACAAACATGAGTAGCAGAACTGTTTAATAAGCCATATAACTCTGTTTTATAATTATTCATTTTTGTTCGAAGATTGATTCTAATCCTCCATCTTCAATCTTTCAACCTTAACTTTTTGTTGAGCTGCAAGAACTTCTTTAGGTAAGGCCCGTTTTATTTCTAGTGGAAGAACGTTTTTGCTAAATTCTAGTTTTGCTATTTCGATTGGGCTATAACTTATTTTTTCTAAATCTTTATCTTCCAATTTCAACATAAATGGAGCGCCCATAGAAATTTGCAGTGCTCGTGCTCCTATTAATCGTGCGATTTCAAATTTCGTGTATTGAGTATTTTTAGTGTCCATGTTATATATTCCACAGTATATATTTATAAAAGTTTCCTTATCTCAGACGCTTTTTCCATCGCTATATCAACCATGTTTTTGATTTCTTCTTGAGTTAATGAGTCTGCTCCTCCTTTTTGGAGTGCACATATGATGTTTTCTGAAGTTATTCCAACAGTTAGTCTTGCATCAACATATTGTTCTTCTTCGCTTAATGGGTCAACAATAAAATAAGGTCCTATTTTGAATACAGTTATTGCTAAAGGTTCTTTTAGCAGTGGCAGTGATTCTTCAGTTCTTGTTAAATAATCTATTTTTTTGTCTTCTCTCTTAGGAAATTTAGTGCTTTTTAGTGCAGCTAATGCTCCTACACTTCCTACATCTAATAAGTTTCCTTCATCATTAATTGGACAAATATCAATTATTACGCTCCAGACTTCTTCTGCTGGTTTTATACATAATTTTTTTGTGTCTATTGCTTTTGCTTCTCTGATTGTTCTGTCTATTACTCTTGCTATTTCTATTGCTTGTTCTCCTGGAGGACCAGGTTCGAAATCAGGATTTGCAATTGGTCTTAATTCTGCATTGACCATCAAGTTTCCGTCTTCAGGTGTGTCTGGGAATGGTTTTTCTACTGCTGTTTTTATTCCTACAATTATTTCAGTTCCGCCGAACTTTACTCTGGCACTTCCTTCTGCACTTCTTGAGATGTCGGATTCTATTACTATTTTTCTTAGTTCAGTTAATTTTCTTCCATCATACCTTACTCCTTTAGCTAGGCTGTTGAGCAAGTGTTGTTTTCTTTCGTTAATCATTTTAATTTCCAGTGTTATATTTGTCTTTTAATGCTTTTTTTTGTAATTCGTATATTTTTTTGGATGCTCTTTTTGCCATTGTTAACGCTTTTTGAAGTTCGTCATTTGTTACGTCTCCATCCATTTGAAGAAGAGATATTTCTCCGCTGTTTGGAAGGATTGCAACTGCTATGTCTGATGCTCCGCCTTCGAAAGCTTCTTCGTCGTAGTTTAGGTCGACAACTATTTTGTCTCCGACTTTTCCCACTGCAACTGCAGTCACTAAATCTTTCATATCCAATCCTGCATCTGCAAGAGCCATTGCTGCAGCAACTATTCCTGCGCATCTTGTTCCTGCATCTGTTTGAGGAAGTTCTATGCAAACATTGACAACAGTATTTGGATAATCTTTTAAATCTAGAACTGGCAAAAGTGCTTTTTGTATTACCATGCTTAATTCTTTTGACCTTCTTGAGCCTCCTGGTCTTACTCTTTCTCCGTGTCCTGAGAATGGCATCATATTATAGTCACATAAAAGTATTCCTGTGCTTGGGTTTTGCATGAATTTTGGGTGCAAATCTCTAGGTCCGTATACTGCTGCGATTGCAACTGTTTTTCCTATTTTGAACATTGCACTTCCATCTGCTCTTGCAATTACTCCTACTTTTGCTTCCATAGGCCTCATATCTTCCCAGCCTCTTCCGTCAAATCTTTCTTCGTAAGTTTTATTTGTTGATTTTTTGCTCATGTTAAAATCTCCTTCTTGGTGGTGGCCTGTCGAAACTTCTTCTTTCGTAGCCGCCTTCTCTTTGATATCCGCCGCCATTATCCTGCTGGAATTCTGGCTCAGGCTCTGTTTTAATTATTGTTGGTTTTCCAATTATTTTTATTTGTTCTTCTAAGAATGTTTTCATTCTGTCTGTTAAATTTGAAGTGTGTGATTCGTCAGCTATTTTTTGAATTGCTTTTACTGCTAATACTTCATGCTCTGGCGAGCCATCTATCCATATTAGTCCATTTTGTCCTACCAATATGTTGCAGCCAGTGTGTTCTTTTATCATTCCCACCATACTTCCTTCTTTTCCGATTATTCTTGGAACTTTGTGAGTGTTAACTTCAATTATTCTTCCGCCTTTTAATTTTCTTAAGCCAGGTCCTCTCATTGTTACGTCAACAAGTTTTTGGCTGGTTACATTTGTTATTTTTGTCATGATGTAATCGTTAATGTTGTAGAATTGTGTTAGGTCTGCTCCTCTTTCGATAAATTCACTTGAGGCATCTTTAAGTGTTAAAACTGAACTGTAAGGAGAACTCATATCTAATCTCCATCCAGTCATTAGAACATCAATTACTTTTCCGATTATTTTGTCATTTATTTTTGGAATATATCTTCCTGACATCGGAATTAATTTTATTACTTTTCCTGCAATTGATACAAGGCCTAATCTTCCCGCAATTAATTTGTTTTCTTTTCTGTATGTTCCTTCGCCGGGAATAAATCCTAGTCCTTCTGCTAGTTCTTCTCCTGGAACTGCTATGCTTCTTTCTGTTGTTAATAATTTGTCTTCTGTCATTTTTGTTTTATTTACTTTGTCTTTCTTAAATCTTTTAGTGATTTGTCGAGTTTATCTTTTGTTACTCTAACAAATCTTTTATCTTTTGTTGTTATGTATCCTGCTTCCATTCTTTCTAAAGTGAAAGTTTTGTCTAAAAGTTTTGTAAGCATTCTTAAAGAGAATTTCAATCCTTCTTCTATTGTCATTGAGTCTTTGTATTCCTTGACTAACATTTCTTCTACATCAGGTTCAAATTCTCCTATGACTGTTGCTTTGAATTGGAAGAATATTCCTGTTGGATCTGTTTCGAAGAGTTTTGGTCCATCTGAGTCTACTCCTGCTACAAGTATTGATACTCCGAATGGTCTTAGCCCTCCTGATTGAGTGCATATTTGTTTTAGTGAACAAATATCTTTTACTACAGTTAATGTATCTATTGGTGAATCATATGTTACTCTGTGCTGCTGAGCTTTTATTTGTGAGCGTTCTACTAATACTCTTGCGTCAGAAATTATTCCTGAAGCTGCTGCAGCAATGTGATCATCTATTGGAAATATTTTTTCTACGCTTTCTGGAACTACTAGTTTTTCTACCATTCTTTTATCTGCAACTAGTAAAACACCGTCGGAGCATACAATTCCTATTACTGTGCTTCCTTGGCGTACTGTTTTTTTTGCGTATTCAACTTGAAGTAGTCTTCCATCTGGGCTGAACATTGTTATTGCTCTGTCGTATCCCATCAATTGATGAGGCATTGGTTGTTGCATACTACCTTCCTCCGGCATTTTTTGTCACCTTTTTTTATCCTGCGATTAATTTTTTAACTTTGTTTATCGCGCCGCTTGCGCTCAAACTTTTTATCGTTGCAGGCTTGTTGTTTATTGATTTAATCAGAGCAAAAGATGCTCTTGCATTATCAAGATATTGGTGATTTACTCTAACTATTCCTTTGTTGTTTTTGTAAACTTCTGGCAGGTGCATCATTCCAGCTCCTGCAAGCCCTAATTCTCCCATGAAATTTATTGCAGAATTCATTATTGCTCGTCCTACTTCAAAAGAGTTTAATCTCTCTTGAGAGTTTACTTCAAAAGCAACGTATCGCTTTTTTTCTCTTAAGCTAGGCATTAACGCCTTAATTTTTCTCATTATTGAATAACACCTTTAATAGGTGAGAACCGAGACATTTTATCATGTCTGCGTAATTCGCGCCTTTTTCACATCTAAACATTGAAAATACTGTTTGGTTTATAAAGCTTTTGAAA
>CAYHXI010000026.1:0-12735 GCA_964360565.1 uncultured Methanosarcinales archaeon
AAGGAGTAAAAATAATAACTGGAAATTTTCTAAATGAGAAAGAAATTCTAAGACACGACTCGCAGAAGCTCGCTAGGAAGATAATAGAATTATAAAAAACTTTATAAACACCCCTTCAATTTACACATCTTATGAAAGTAGCAATTATGTTTTCAGGAGGAAAGGACAGTACTTTTGCAATAGATTATGCGCGAGAGAAAGGAATGGTGATAGATTACTTGCTTTCAGTAAAACCTTCGCGAAAGGACTGTTTTCTCTTCCATTATGCAACAGTAGAACACACTCCAAAAATGGCTGAAATGCTCGGGCTTAAACATATTTTAATCGGCTGCGATGTAGCAGATCCAGAACAGGAAGCGCAATTAGTGCGAAATGTTGTAGAAAAAAATCCAGTTGATGCAGTTATTCTCGGCGGAACTGGATTGCAGGAAACTCAGCTGAGAAGCATCCAAAAAGCTTTACTTCCTCTGCACATCGAAGTATTTGCCGCTCATGCAGGAAACGACCATGAAGAAGTTTTCAAAGAAATGCTCGACCGCGGCTACGAAATAATGATTACTCAGATTGCTTCAGACGGACTCTTAAACTGGCTTGGCAAAAAAATCACTAAAGACAATTTTGCTGAGTTAAAAAAAGATTCTGAAAAATTCGGATTTCACATAGGCTTTGAAGGAGGCTATGCAGATACATTATGTTTAGATGCTCCTTTCTTTTCTGCTAAATTAGAGCCGACGAACGTTCAGAAAGTTATAGAAGACGAATACAACGGACATGTTGTTGCTGAAATTGCAATGGTGAAGAAAGTTGAGGTTCAGTAAATATGTGTGATGGAAATTGTGATGGGTGTTGTGATAAAAACAGTTCTGAAGAAAAACTTCTCAGATTACATCATGGATTTGTAGAGGATTTAAAATATTCTGATAAAAAGATACTCCCAAAAGGCAGACCTAGAACGTTAGTAGTTCAAAATCCTTCAAATGATAATACTTTGGATAATATACTTCAAGATTTATTTGAAAAAAAATCTTGGTTCATTGCTAAAGATGCAAATGCATATGTTGCTTCGGAATTTAATGTAAGCACTGAACATTTAAGAAATGTTGATGGAGAAGATAAACAGTTCTCAGTTTATGCAGTTCAATTTTATCATTTTAAGTGATTTGAGGAGGGAAAATGGCAAAACTATATCAATCGGAAAACGTATCTGGAGAAGATTGGTCTGAAACACAAAATTTATTTAAATCTTTAATTTCAACTTTGCCTTATGAATCTCCTTTCTTTTTTATGCCTGTGGATTATGAAGTTACATTTGTGGCGAGAGGAATTGAGCGTGTTCTGTCCAAAGACTATTTAAAATCGTGTGAAACAGAGGGTGTTATTCCTTACTCAAAGAAAAGATTAGTTTTTGGTGAAGGTTTTTTTCTTCAAGAAAATGAAAAGTCCACTTTGCCTTTTTCATTTCCTTCTTATAATGACAAATCTTTAGACCTTCTTATTAAAGGAGGAAAAATTCATTTGATTACTTTTTGTTCAAATGCACATAAACAGAATACTTTCGCTGATGAACGTGGTTTTCCTCAATTAAGAGATAATATTACAGATAAGTTGACATCTCAAGGATATAACATTCAGAGTGGAACTCTAGTATTTACAAAATATACTTCACTTTTTGGAAAGCTGCACCCAGATACTGTGCTAGAATTTAATCTGCATCCTGCCATACTTTCAGATTTATCGGCAAGAGAATTGAGTTTAAGAATTGGCACTGAAATAAATCCCGATTCTGCATTATTTTTAGAAGACTGGTGGACGAATCTTACTAAGAAAAAAATAAAATCAACAGAGGGAGTGGATGTAATAGGTCCTACTTCAACTGTTGATGATACTTTGCAAGATTTGAATAGCGGTGATGGAATAATACAGTGTGGAAATTAAGATGGCAAAAATAATAGAACTCATTAATCATGATGAATTGAAAGTAGTTACTGGAACACCTGATGGAAGTCAAGTATTCAAATACAAAGCTCCAGTTTTCAAAACATCAGATGGAGAAATTATCGAATTGTCGGAGTTAGAATTAGTCTGCGTTGAACCAATAACTGTAAGTTCAAATCAAATACAAAATAATGCTCATGAAGAACTTGCATTAAATATTGCAAAAGAATACGATTTGCCTTATGTTAAGTTATCTGAGTATTGTTTAAGATCAACACATCCTGTTCAGTTCATCGGGGGAGAAAATACAAGTGTTCACACATATTTGGCGCAGTTCTACAGAGTAAAGCATTATACTGTTCCTTTTAATCAATTAATAACTTAAATATTTTTATGTCAACAGTTTTAAAAATAACTATTTCTTTCCAATTATGAAATGTACGAAGACAAAATAGATATTTGCACAAAAGCAATTAAAAAAACATATTCTGATAGAGCAGGTATTATTCTTCCAAAATTTGATTTATATTTTCATGATTTGAGTGATTATGGCGACAGAGGAAGAATGGTAAGTATAGCAGGATTTTTCATTAAAAGACCTGATAATTTTAATGAAGATTTAGAAAAATTAGTCTTTGAGTTATATCATGAAAATTCACAATTTAAAGAACACATTCGTAATGGTCCCTGCAGAAATCCTTCAAATAAAATAAAAGACACTGAAAAAAAGAAAACTCAAGAAAGTGTCATTAAAAGATTAAATCTGGAGCATTTATCGAATTTTTACAACAAGCTTAAACATCCTTTTTCATACAAACACGTAGTGGTTTTAGATACAAACATAAACTGGTTTGAAAATACAAATAGTAAACTACATCTTTTAGAGATTCTCGCTCATGAATTATGGCATGTTTATGAACTTGAAGCAGTGAACAGAAATAATTTTTTCCCTCTTATTAGAGAGGGGACTGCCATGTATGCAGCAAATCGATTAGTCTACAAAGAATCTGAAATTCCTTGGACTGATGATACTATTGAAAAATGTCCAGATTATTTAAAATTCAAGTATGTCGTCCCAGCCAAAATTGTCCAAGACTACATGAAAGATAAAGATGACTTAAAAGTTTTATTCCGTCCAGAAGTTAGAATGAAAATCAATGAAGAAGTAAAAAAGCAATTGAAGTTGTTGATGTTGAAGGATTTGCAGTAGTGGAGGTGACCACAGATTAAAATGTTGTGGTCACCTAGAATTAAAATAACTAAGTTACATCCTCATTTTCTTACTTAATTTCTTCATCAATGTTTCAGGAGAAGCGCTTCCGCCTTTCAACATCTTAATCATTTTTTTGCTTTGCTCGAACTGTTTCAAGAGCTCTCGAATGACTGAAACAGATACTCCTGCGCCTTTAGAAATTCTTTCAACTCTAGCTCCATCAATAATATCAGGATTCTCCAGCTCAGCTTTTGTCATGCTGTTCATTACATGTTTCCATTTCTCTAATTTACCTTCCTGCACTTGTAGTGCTTCTTTCGGTAATTTTAACTGCCCCATGCCAGGAATCATTTCCATTAATTTTCCCATGGAGCCCATTTTTGCCATGGCTTCCATTTGCTGATAAAGGTCAACAAGATTGAACTCTCCCTTTAATAATTTCTTCTCTAAATCTTTTGCATCATCTTCAGTTATGGCTTCTTTGGCTTTCTCCAGCAGAGCTTCTATATCTCCCATGCCTAGAAGTCTTCCTACAAATCCTTTTGGATTGAAGTGTTCGAAATCATCTACTTTTTCTCCAACTCCAATAAATTTTATTGGTGCGTTTGTTATTGTGCATGCAGATAGTGCTCCTCCTCCTTTTGCTGTGCCGTCCATTTTTGTGACGATAAGTCCAGTTATTCCGCAGCTGGAATGAAACGCTTCTGCTTGTTTTTGAGCAGTTTGTCCTATATCTGCTGAAATAACGAGCAAATTTTCATCTGGTTTTATCAAGTCATTTACATTTTTTATTTCTTCTATTAAGTCGTCGCTGAGCGCGTCTCTTCCTGCAGTATCAATGATAACTACATCGAATTTATTCAGTTCGTTCTCAAATTTTTGGTAAATGTCCAGTGGATTTTTGTTTTCTTTCTCTATAAAAACTGGAACATTTATTTGTTTGCCTACTTGCTCAAGCTGCTGCATTGCTGCTGGACGATAAACGTCTAATCCTAAGAGTGCAACTCTTTTTCCTCGTTTAGTGAAATATTTTGCCAGCTTTCCTGCAGTGGTTGTTTTTCCTGAGCCGAATAATCCTACAAGCATTATTTTTGCTGGAGTTTTATTCTCAATATTAAGCTCAGATTTTTCTCCGCCGAGGAATTTCACTAGTTCTTCGTAAACAATATTTATCAAATGCTCTTTTTTAGTTAATCCTTTCGGAGGATTTTCTTTTTGCGCACGTTCTTTTATGGCTTGAGTTAAAGAAAATACTAATTTTACATTAACGTCAGACTGCAAAAGCGCTCTTTGAATTTCTTTAATCAACTCATTCAATAGTTTTTCATCTATAAAAATCGAGCTGGCGATTTTATTCAGCGCATTCTTCAACGACTCAGAAAGCTTCTCGAGCACCATTTAGAAAAAGAATAGATTGAAATTTATAAACCTTTGTCAGAGAGGTCATTACCTGTTGAATATTCTAAAACTCCTTTTATTATTTTCTCTTGTAATTCTACAGGTGCATAGAGTTCTAAAACACATCCATCTGGCTCCATATAATATTCGCCATATATTTCATTGCCATGATAAAAGAGAACTGTTCTGTCGTTTGTGATTGTAGTTTCAAACTCAGGATGTTTTTCCTTAAGCCAAATCAAAAAATTTTTTCTGCTGAGCTTAATGGGAGCAACTATACTGGAGCATTCTCTTTCATTCATCCATTCCTTCCTAATTATTATTGAATTGATGTTAATCCACTTCTCTCCAATTTTAAGTACTAGTTCTCCTTGCGCAGTTCCTCCTGTGTCTTCAAATATTTCATCTGTTAACGTTCCTACAACAGGTTCTCCTTTAAGAGAATATAAGAAATCGTACGTTTCCTTAAAATCTTTGAAGTAAAAATTTGGATTTTCGCGGGATTTCAGTTTCATTTCATCTTTGTAAAATAGCACAGGAACAAACGCTTTGAAGAAACCAAAATCAATTCTTTTTTCATCAGTTCTTCCGTAAATTGATAAGTATAATTTGGTTAATCTTTCTCCATAAGCGCCATATGCTTCTGACAGTTCAAATTTTTTTGCGCTTGGCATTTTTTCAAAGAAAAAGTGATCTATGTCTTTTTTGAGTTTTAACAATTTCTCAGGGTTTGTTTCTATATTATATCTTTGTTGGAGGTGTTCCAATTGTTTGAAAACTCTATAAGTTCCTGAAGGATACCATTTTCTTACCAAATCTTCTATGTCTTTGTCTAACTTCAATTTGCCTTTAGTCCATAGTTCAAGATTTTCTTCAGACAGAATTTTTGATTTTCCTTTGCTTTCTGAAATAAAAGTAATATAACTTCCATTAACAATATCGCTTAAAGAAATGTTTGGAAAGCGTTCTATATATCCTTGATTCTCTATGAACGCCGTTTGTTGGTATGCTAATTCCTGCTCTCGTTTAGATAATAAATCTCTGCGCTCGTGTTCTTCATCGTCGATATCTTCTTCATTCAGTTCTTCTTCAAGTTCGTCATAGTCATCATCGTCATCAGAGTCGTCACTATTCAAGAAATCATATTCCCCTTCAAATCCCTCTTTATCACCCATTAAATGCTCTTTAGGTGTTTTGTAATTATAAAGTTTGGTATATGCAATATCGTAATAGTAAATTTTTTAAGCGAAGCAGACAATATCTATGTTGAAGCCACCATCGCGTAATCCGGTATCGCAACGGTCTCGAACGGTTATTAAAACTGAAGAGCTAACCGTGTCCGCAAGGATTTCTCGGTTCAAATCCGAGTGGTGGCGTTATAGATGTAATTTTGAATTGGGTGTTTTGTCGTGGGATTGAAGCGAAGCGTAAATCCCACTTGAGTGCTTTTGGTTAAGCCAACGCCGAACTTGTTTGGCGTGGCATTTGAAAACTTTGTTTTCAAAGCTTTTTTGAAAAAGTTTAGTGGGAATCCGAGTGGTGGCGTTTTAACCGCAACAATTTTAAACTCCACTCTATTGATTCAACAAAATAAGTATTTGGAGGGCATAAAATGGCAATTAATCAAGAAGTAAAAGTTGAACAAGAAAAATATTATACTAAAATTTCTGGACAGACTAATTTAGGTTCTGTAGAGGCTAATTTAGCAAATAAAGTTGTAGCAGAGTATGACAATAGAAATAATAATTTAAGAATATATGTTTATATTAAGAACGGTGATGGAGATGATATTATTGCGAGAGCATTTTACGATGATAACAACGATGGAAAAGTTGAGACTTATTTTACTTATGGAGAATCTTTAATAAGACCAAAAAAAGTAAAACGTTCTTTTTTAAAATCGTTATTTTCTCATCGCTACAGAAAAACTCCCACAGAAGATGAATCACTTGAGGCAGATTTCAGAGAGATCGATCTCGATTTCCGAAACTACAAAAGAGTACTCTGCGTTTCAAATGTTCTTGCAGGCAAAAAACTTGTAAGCTCTGCTCAAGTATTGGAAGATTTGTTTAAACTTAGCGAATTCCACTAGTTTTATACTAGTGGTTTACTGTGTAAACCAATTAGGTGGAATTCGCTAATTGCTCAAGAACCACTAGTTGTTCGGTGTCGAAGTTCGAGGCTGGTTGCCTCTCACATGCCACCAGTTTTTGACTGGTGGTTCTTGACATGAATTTTTGCGAACTCATTCCTCAAAATTCAGTAAACTTTATATAAACTTAAGCAAAACATAACATTTGTGGTAATAAAAAAAGAGTTTTACGACTTACTAGAAAAACAATTTACATCATCAGAGTCTTTCGCTCTAGATACAAATACCCTCATAGGATTAGTTAAAGAAAGCAAATTCTCAATTTTAAGCAGACTTACAATTGCAAAAAATTATGTTTTAACTCCAACAATTGCTTCTGAATTAATTGGTTTATGCCACAGTGAAATTCTTGAGGCCAGACAAATACAGCAAATTCAATCTTTTGTCGCAACTTGCAAAAGAAGTGGAAGATTATCTAGAGTTAATTCAAAAGAAATAGAAAAAGTGTTGGCTCCTCTTGTAAATCTTTTACCGAGAAAAATAGTGACTGATATTGTATTGGGAGATCATGATTCTTTTGTTAATGGATTGATAGAGAAGTATAATAACTTAGTTTCTTACATGAGAGAAAAAAAGAGTATTGAAATTGACTACTCTAAAATCTCTAAAGAGTATGCTTCTGAAAAATCAAAATTATTGTCAAAATGCATAACAAAATTTGAAAATCAGTTATTTTTGAATCATATAATGCTTGACGATGAAAAGAAAGAAAGATTTGAAAAAGAGACAGAAAGATTATTGGGCGAAATAGTTAAGAGTGTAGAAGGAATAATAAGCTCTGAAATGAAAAAAAGCGGAGGAGTATTGAAAATTCTAGAAAACATACAATTAAAATTAAAATATTATTCAACTAAACAATACCAAGGAGATATAAAAGCAGTTAGTCAAGCAATAGCAAACGGAGCTACATTTTCAAGCTTTGATTCAGATGTTATTTTCTTAATGACTCTCTACAGTGAAATCGCTGCTTAAAACATTTGTTAAAGACTTATTTTGTTCTTTGAGAAATTGAGTGAGTTCAGAGTTGATTCTTCTTTCGCCGACAACTGCATAAGGAATTGATTGAAGTGTAATTATTCCATGATTATTTGCAGGAGTATAAACTCGAGTCTCTCGCTCTCTTACAAAACAAAACTCACTTATTAATTCTAATGATTTTTGATTGATTTCTAAAATCTCTGCAAATGCATCAGTATGATCTCCAACAATATATGGGATGATGATAGAATTCAGGTCTCCGAAAATTTCATAACAATCAACTCCTTCTAACGCTTTAATAAAACTTCTCTTAGCACTTCTTGGAAATACTCCTGAAGAATAAATGACTCCTTCGTGTTTTAGCGCAGTTATTATTCCTGAATTTCTCAGTGGACAAGCTCTTGCTTCTCTTAATTCTAAGAAATCATCTCTTCTTAATACTAATCTTTCCTCAATCATGAAATTAATCATGCTTGAGGTGTTTATAAAGCTTTCTTTTTGTAATTACTTTGAAGGAGTGTGCTAACTTTTATATATCTCGACAACATTAATCTGTTCGTGGCAGTGAAAAAAGAGCAAAAAGTCTTATCTGTAATCAAAAAAGTGGAGAAAAAAGAGTTAGTTAAACAAATTCTTAGCTTTTTTGAAAAAGATGTTTTTGAGTGCCAGAAGCAAATATTGGGCGATAAAAAGTACGGCGCTTCATTTGTCCAATACAAATTTTCATGGAAGAACAAATTTTTCAGCAACAACAGAAAAGTAAGAACCACTCCTGCTCTTCTACCTCTTTTCTTATCTCAATTCACTAAACAGCAACTTCACAAGCAAATATTTGCTAAAAACAAAAAAATAGAGGAGAAGTACAAAATTGCAGGAACTGACTACTCTTATGATTTCTACGACAAAGAATTAGGCATTGCATATGATTTTGAGTTTCTCAACTATGAACGATTTTATGAATACGTCATGAAAGCACTGTATGATTTGGAAGTTAACAGCTCAAACATTTCTAAGCTGTACTATTTCTATCTTCCAGTTCATGCTTCTGCAAAGAACTATAATAAAAGCGAAAGAGTAAAAGAAACAAAAGAGCTTGCAAGAAAACTAGGATTAGAAGTTGAAGCGATAGAGGTAGTAAGTTGCGAAAGCGAATTCTAAAATGAACTACTCTAAAACAGAAATAAAAGATTTAGCCAAAGCATGGCTTGTGATAAGTTTAGCATTTGCGATAGTTATTGCAGGATTTAACTCGAAGTTAATTTTAATATTTCCAATAATGCTTTTAACTGTCGGAGTTGGATTTCTATTGCACGAGTTAGCTCACAAATATGTTGCTCAAAAATTTGGATACAAAGCAGAATTCAGAGCTTTCAATCAAATGCTGATATTTTCTTTAATAACTTCTTTTTTTGGATTTGTTTTTGCCGCTCCAGGAGGAGTGTTTCATGGAAGAATTGCGAGCAAACAAAAAGAAGGATTGATTGCTATTGCAGGTCCTTTAGTTAATGTTGTTTTGTCGCTTATATTTTTATCGCTCTATTTTATTTTTCCTTCACTTAAATTTTTATTCTTTTACGGCGCTTATGTGAATGCTTTTCTAGCAGTATTCAACTTGATTCCATTAGGTCCTTTAGACGGCTCTAAAGTATTCCAATGGAATAAACTAGTTTGGCTCGCCAGCATGATTGTTTCTGGAGGAGTGATGATGGGTACGGGAAGTTAACACACACTTTAAAAACTACCCTGATCTAATTTCTTCATGCAAGAAATCTCAGTAATGCAGACTCCTCACGAGAAAGAAGAAGTTGAAAGTCTTTTACATCCTTTAGTCAAAAAATGGTTTTTTTCTAGATTCAAGGCTTTCTCGCTCCCCCAATTATACGGAGTGCTAGAAATTCATAAGCGAAACAACATTTTAATCAGCGCTCCAACAGGAGCGACAAAAACTCTCACAGGATTTCTTGCAGTTCTTAACGAGCTTGTAGACTCTGCTCAAAAGAAAGTCCTAAAAGACAAAGTCTATTGCATCTACATCTCTCCATTGAAAGCTTTAAACAATGACATTGCGAAAAACTTAATCGAACCTCTGCAACAGATAGAAGAATTAGCAGAACCTCTAGGAATTAGAGTTGGCGTTAGAACTGGAGATACTACTCAATACGAAAAGTCTAAAATGCTCACGAAACCTCCTCATATTTTAATCACCACTCCAGAAAGTTTAGCGATTCTTCTGTCGTCTATAAAATTCAAAGATTTGCTGAAAGATGTTGAATGGTGTATTATTGACGAAATTCACGCGTTGGCTGAAAACAAAAGAGGAGTCCACCTCTCGTTATCGATGGAGCGTTTGCAAAGATTGAGTGGCCACATGTGTAGAGTGGGGCTTTCAGCAACTGTGGCCCCATTAGATGAAATCGCTAAATTTTTGGTCGGTGTAGAAAGAAACTGCAAAATAATTGACGTTCAATTTCTAAAAAATTTAGATTTAAAAGTTATTTCACCAGTTAAAGATTTGATAAATTGTCCTCATGAAGCAATGCATAACTCAATGTATAATTTGATGGATGATTTGATTCAAGCGCACAAAACCACTTTAGTTTTTACTAATACAAGAGCGGCAACAGAGCGAGTTGTCGACCACTTGAAAGAAAAATTTCCCAAGAAATATGTTGGAAACATAGGTGCTCATCACGGAAGCTTAAGCAAAGAATTAAGATTTGATATAGAAAACAGATTGAGAAAAGGAGAGCTTAAATGTGTTGTAACTTCAACTTCTTTAGAATTAGGAATTGACATTGGATTTATTGATTTAGTTATTTGTTTAGGAAGCCCAAAGAGTGTCGCAAGATTACTCCAGCGAGTTGGACGTTCAGGCCACAAACTTCACGAAACAACAAAAGGAAGAATAATTGTAATGGACAGAGATGATTTAGTGGAGTGCAGTGTAATGCTCAAATGTGCGGTGGAAAAAAAGATTGATAAAATTCATATTCCTTCAAACTGCTTGGATGTTCTTGCTCAGCAATTATTCGGCATGGCTTTAGAAGACGTTTTTGAAGAAAAAGCAGCGTACAAATTAGTAACTCAAAGCTATTGCTACAGAGACCTTCCTCGCAAAGATTTCAACGAAATTCTTTCTTATCTTGCGGGAGAATTTGTTGACTTAGAAGAGAGGCATGTTTATGCTAAAATTTGGAGAAGTGAAGGTTCTTTTGGAAAAAAAGGTAAAATGAGTCGAATAATATACATGACTAATATAGGGACTATTCCTGATGAATCGTTTGTTACTGTGAAAGTTGGAAATCAAGTAATAGGAAAAATAGATGAAGGATTTCTTGAAAAGTTAAAATCAGGAGATGTATTCATTTTAGGGGGGGACACGTATCAATTTAAATTTTCTAGAGGTATGGTCGCTCAGGTTTCTGCAAGTGCAAGCAGGCCTCCGACAGTTCCTTCGTGGGTTTCAGAAATGCTTCCTTTAAGTTTTGATTTAGCATCTCAGATAGGACGTTTTAGAAGACTCATGTTTGAACAATTTAGCTCTGGAAAGAAAAAAGGAGAGATTTTGAAATTCATAAATGAGTTTTTGTATGTTGACGAAAACGCAGCGCTGGCGATTTACATTTATTTCAGGGAGCAATACGACTACTGCAAAAAAATACCTAATGATAAAATGATTTTAATAGAGCAGTATGTTAATGAGCGGGAGACTAAAATAATAGTGCATTGTTTGTTCGGTAGAAGAATAACTGATTGTCTTAGCAGAGCAGTTGCTTTCGCTTTATCTAGAACAGAGCATGTTGATGTTGAGTTGGGCATTAATGATAATGGATTTTATGTCTCGTCTTCTAAATCTTTGAATGTTAAAAACGCTCTTGCTCTTTTGAAGTCGGACAAACTAGAGATGATAATGACTAACGCAATAGAAAAATCTGAAGTTTACAAAAGAAGATTCCGCCATTGTGCAACTCGTTCTTTAATGATACTCAGGAATTACATGGGTCATCAGAAAAGAGTTGGTCGTCAGCAAGTCAGCAGCATGATTTTGATGAGCGCTTTGAAAAGATTAGATGTAAATTTTTCAATCATTCGCGAAGCGAAGCGAGAAGTTTTGCAGGATTTGATGGATATAGAAAACTCAAAAAAAATTCTGAAAGAGATTGAAGACGGAAGAATCAAAATCGAGGAGATTACAACTAGAATTCCTTCTCCTTTTTCTTTTAATCTCGCTCTTCAAGGCAATATGGACATTCTCAAAATCGAAGAAAAGCATGAATTCCTTCAGAGGATGCATGAATTAATCATGGGAAAGATTGGGTTGGAGAATGAGTGAAAATTGGCGGTTTGTTAGTATGATTGTTTAAAAGAGTTTTATGATATTTTTCTTTATTTTTAAGTGATAAATATAGAAAGTTTTAAATACTTATGATAATAAACCTATAAAATAGAGAATTTTATTTGCTTAAATATTTTTAATGGAGGTTAAAAATGCGAAGAATAATGTGTGCTTTAGGAGTAACTGCTTATTTAGCTTTAACCACATCGTGCTCTTCTCAGCCAAATAAAGAAGAGATTGTTCAAAGATTTACAGATACTTATTCTACTCTTGAAGAAGTAAAATATCTAAATTATGCACAGCGCGATAGACTATTAAGAGAATTTGATGATATAACTGTAAAATTATATTCAGAAACAAATCCTGGCAAAAGAGAAGAGTTGGAATTCCAGAAAAACAAATTAAAAGCAGAATTGGGCTTTAATGGTTTGGTAGAATTCATTATTGAAGGAGAATCATTCAATTCTCAACTAGGAAAATCTATTACTGGTTTATAGATAATTTTGTAAGTTATATGACAACTAGTACAGAATTATCTAATGAGACAATTCCGAAAAAAGGTCATACAAACCACTGAATTGTCCATAGTAAAAAATAATTAATTTCTCTCAAACAAAATCTCTAATATCCATCACTTCAATTCCTTCGCAGTTCTTTTCTCGATTTCCAGTCTTATTTTATCAAATAGTTTTTTAGTTTTTTTCTTTAAGTGTTCGAATTCTT
>CAYHXI010000026.1:12835-14184 GCA_964360565.1 uncultured Methanosarcinales archaeon
AGTCTTATTTTATCAAATAGTTTTTTAGTTTTTTTCTTTAAGTGTTCGAATTCTTTTTCAGCCAGAGATGTTTTCGTTGAATATTGCATTTCTTCACGAATGTCTAGAATTTTATCACTATTCTCTAATTTTTCTTTCACGTTTTGGTCAAAAATTTCTTTTATATCTTCAATTGAAAGTTTATCTATCTTTCCTTGAAGTATCAGTTCTTCAACAAATGCAAATGTACAGCTTTGGTTTCTAGATTCCATTCCTTCTAATGCTAAAATTGCCAGTAATCCTTGATAGAGTGCGTAAAAAGCTGCGCTTGCAGACCAGTCGCTATAATTTAAATCATGAAAATCTGTCATTGCATTGAAGTTTCTAATTGCTTTATGAAGATGACCTTTTGCTTTCTCTAAATTTGGAGTTATTCTTTTCAATCCTTTATGACGTTCTCCTCCTTTTTCTCCTTCATTTAAACATTTTTTAATTTTTTTAGTTGACATTCTTAATTACTTCAACAATTTCGTTGAACCCCCACAATACTATCCCTTTTCTTAAAGCAGTAAGAACTATTGCGTCTTCTTTTTTAATGTTTTGTTCTAAGTCTTTGCTATTTTGTATTATGTCATGGATTTTAATTGGGGTTATATCTTTTACTTTTGATAGTATTTTTTTGTAATTGTCAAATTTATCGTTCTCTAAAACAAATAGCAAGTCTAAATCATTTGGTTCTTTTTTTGAAGTAATGTGCGAGCCAAAGACAATGCAGGCTGTAGTTAGTTCTTTCAATGGTTGTAAATCATTTGCTCTGTTTTTAACTCGGCTCTCTAACTTATCTGGGATAAATGCCAGTTCTAAAACTATTGCCGTCTTTGCATTATTGAAATCTAATTTGTAAGACAAAATATTTGCGATCTTTTTTGGCTTAATAATTTCTTCTTGTTCTAACTTTTTTAGTATTTTATATGCTCCGTTAGGAGTTAATTCACACTTTTGTGCGATTTCATTTATGGACTGCTCTTTAATGCTAACTGCCAAAAGTCTGAGTAATTTTTTTTCATTAACAGTCAATATCATTCTTATACACCAATAGTGTATGATTATACACCAAAAGTATATAAATCTTTGCCTCAATGAATGCACAGTCTAATACTATAACTGCCATTATAGTTTAAAATTTATTCAAATTTTATTTTACTTTCGTCAACAAATCAACAATAATAACCATTATACTTATGGCCATTATAGTGAAAATCACCAATACTCCAAAGGTTGACAATAATCCACTAAAATTCAGAATTTATTTGCTCTCAAATACTCCATCACTCTTTTCTTAAACTCAGGATAATGTTTTCTTGGCACTG